>JABXKX010000393.1 GCA_013619035.1 Peptostreptococcaceae bacterium | reverse complement strand
ATATTGTAGTTTTCAACAAGACCACTGGCAATCATTAAAATATATTCCCTGGAAGGTTCATTTAAGACTTCATCTTCTAAACGTTTAATATTTGTAAATGTATATATCGGATACTCATTTTCACATCCTAAATACATGATTCTACCATACCATCCTTTTATTACAACGGCACTGCCCTGTTCTCTTGCTTCTTCTAATTTTATATCAAGAACCGTATCAACGGTTAAAGCATTTTCTTGTTTTACCACATCTTCAAACTGTTCTTTAGTAATCAAATACATTTTCCCAAAAGTAGCTTCTGTTGAAGGAATGCTTTCTAAAAAAGCAACACCTTGATTTTGCCAACGTTTCGCTGCTTTTGCAAAATATTGTTTCCTTGAAATTGAGATTGTTTTACTATCAATAGGCATGCTATTATCTCTACAACCCTCTTCTGATGTGAGCGCACCTTTTGCTTGACCACCAGTTATATAACATAAAAATCTTTCAGTGGATATATTGGATCCATAACTTGCGTACCATACATATTCTGTCATATTTCACCTCTTTTCTTATACTAACATTATGAAATTTTAAAAACAATATTAAACAATCCTAAAAAGCAAATAAATTCTATACGTATGGGGTATATTAGAACTAAGGAGGAGAACTATGGAAGATAAAAAAAATGAAAATGAACACATTGAACCAAATAAGGAAACACTAGACTCTGTAGATTCAATTCCAGATGAGCAATCATCTGAGACAGAACATGAAAACAATATAACTAGGGGTAGTGATATTGATCAGGCGGACATTAATTTTGTTTTAGTAGAAGAAAAAAAAATACCGATTAAAGAAAAGGTACTCACCGAAGACGATTTTGAGAACAAACTCCATCAGGATGCTTACTTAAAGTCAAAACCAGTTCATCATGATGATGATAACATACTGATAAACAAAAGGTCTTTCTCTCGTTTTATAGCAGCGGTACTTATTATTGCTATTATTGGTGGTTTCACAGTTGGTGTCGGTTATAGAACCGCAGATTATTTTATTTTTAATAATGTGCCAGAATCATCTATTAAGTATTTACCAGAGTTTGACCAAATATCCCATGACACACTGGAGTTAGGTGATTACTCCATTACAAATATAGCAAACAAAGTAGAACCTTCAGTTGTTGCTATCACCAATGAAATTGTTCAAAATGGCATCTTCGGTCAAGAAACAGGAACCTCTGCTGGTTCTGGTGTTATATTTGATATCAGTACGGAATATATATATATCTTAACAAATCATCATGTGATTGATGCATCAACTGAACTATCTGTCAGTTTCTATGGTGATAATAATTATCCTGCAACAATCATCGGATCTGATCCCAATACCGATTTAGCAGTGATTACAGTAAAAAGAAATGAAATTGCTGAAGAAATTCTTAATCGTATCCGATCAATTGAAATTGGTAATTCTGATAACTTACTGGTTGGTGAACCTGCCATAGCGATTGGAAATCCTCTTGGATATAATAATACGGTAACGGTTGGTATTATCAGTGCTTTAGATCGATTTATCAGTGAAGATCTAAACTCATTAAGTCTAATCCAAACTGATGCTGCCATTAATCCAGGTAATAGTGGTGGTGCCCTTGTGAATTCAAGAGGTGAACTCATCGGTATTAATACGATTAAAATATCTGCAACCGATGTAGAAGGTATAGGCTTTGCCATTCCAATCAATTCAGCTATACCAGTACTCGATGAACTCATTGAAAAAGGTTATGTTTCACAACCGTTTATCGGAATTTATGGCAAAACAATCACAAAAGAAGAATCAGAAATTTATAACGTCCCTATCGGTGTGGCGATTAGCGATACCGTTCCAAATGGACCTGCTTCAAAATCTGGTTTAAAACAATACGATATCATCACAAAAATCAATGAAGTTGATATCACCTCAATGAAAGAATTAACCTCAGAACTTATGACATATAATGTTGGTGATACAATAGACATTGAAGTGCAAAGAGAAATCAGCGAAAGCACCAGTAAAACGACTGCTCGCTTTGAAACTCATATCATTTCTTTGACCATTGGTGATCGAAATAATTATTAAAAAGAAACCCATAACCTAGATTTTATCTATGTTATGGGTTTTATATATTATTCAATATTATTTTGACTTTCGTATCTCAACTAAATTAGACTCCAATTTACCTCTTAAAGCAAGCATCCAATCAGGTTCATCCATTACTGGTTCAAATATTGATCTCTTTACTCTTGTATTCTTATATAGTTTACCAAATAGATCACACCACTTCTTTTCTTCCATATAATTATCTGAAAGTGGTTTGATTTTTTTATATCCTTCAAGAAACTCATTTGCAAAGGTTTCTGGTAATTCATTTAAAACATTTAAGATGTCCATCGTATAAAAATGATACATCGCATCATTAAAATCTAATGGGTAAATTGTATCCCCTTCTAGAAACAGATTATCCGGTTCATAATCATAATGAACAATTCCAAAATGATCTTTAGGTAAACTCACAAGACCTTTTTTTATAAACTCCAAGTCTTCTAAATCATTTTCTAAATTCATTTCTTTCAATTCTTTTTCCATCCAGTTTAATCGGTCTAAATAAGATGGCAATTCAACATCCACATCTTTTGACACTTGATGTAAAGACGCCAATGACTTACCCATATTAAAAGCAATCTCTGAAGTCATTTCAATATCATCAATACACTCACCCGGTACACGTTCAAAGACACTTGTAAAGTATATTCCTTCACTCGTCTGTTGTTCTTCCAACACGTTATGATTCAGACTTTCTAAAACCCTTACACAAGGGAAACCTTTCTGTTCCAATGCGTTTAGTAGTGCAATTTCTCCTTTAAGAAATAAAGCTTCTGTTTCTTCTAATGGCGTCACTCTTAAAAATCTTACATCCTCTTTAAAACGATATGGATAAATCGCATTTGAAGATATTCTAAAGTACTTTAAGATTGATAAATCATCATGATCATATAATTCCAATAACTGTGCTGCAATTTCTAAATTCTCAAATAAATATTTAAGTTTTAACATCAACTCTCCTATATAAAATTAAAGGACAGTGGTTATCCACTGCCCAAAGTATTAAACTTTAAACACCTCTGTGTTTTTCATAAAATCATCTCCCTTCTTCATTAACTCTGAGTACCTTAAGGATCATTCGTGGAGTTAGTACCTATAACGTTAACGGATAGTTATACCCTCTCATATTTTGCCGCGTATGACTTGGTATATCTTCGTTATAAAAGCTTATCCCACTTTTTTTGTGTAAACAATTTTTTTGATTGTTTCTTCACTTAAATAAAATTGTTCTGAGAGCTCTCCAACTCTCACACCTGATTTAAACAGTAGTCTAATATCTCGATTTCTATTATCAATATCTCTTCTACTACCACTTAACTCTCCCCAAGCTGCTTTTTGTGAAGTCTTCGGAACGTAAATTATCCCACCACTAAAATATTTTTGTAAATCCTCTAGTAGATTTGGTGGCAATAATTCCGCTGCATTCTTGTAACCCATATATAGTACCTCCTATATAAAATACTCTGTGTTTACCAATACGTGAGTTGTTCGAACTCGAATTCATTAATCCACCTCCCTTTCTTATTACAGTTATAATTATAACCGATTTATACCTAGATTTATTTTACAAAAGTATTACACCATTACGCAAGCCTTCTTAGTCTTGTTGATAACAAAAGATTTATGAACAAGACAATAGGGATAACTAACAGTACTTTTTCTACATCATAATTGATTGCTATTGGACCCGCTATTGCTGGGGCTGCAAACCATGCAAGGCTTCCCATCATGCCTTGTAAGCCAAATAAAGCACCTCTATCACCTGACTCTACAACCAGTGCAGACGTCGAAGTAAGAATCGGTTCTACCCCTCCAACAATAAAGAAGAATATCATATACATCACTACAAATACCCATAGATCGTTTGTTACAGCTAATCTATCAGCAATGACAGTATATTGAGTTATAAGTAACATGATTATAGTACCTGCGAATAACAGTACTTGCAACATTTTCATCTTATTAAACTTAGAGGCTAAAGTCCCCATAATCATACTTGAAATAGCAGTTGAAATACCTACTAACCCATTCACGATTCCCGTTGTCATTGCAACACCATCAGAGCTAGGAAACTTGCTTTCTACAAATAAAGCAACATAAGGTGCAAATAAAGATCTTGAAATTCTTAAGAAGAATAACATAAATAACACAACAACTACGGTGGGCATAATAACTTTTCTATATTTTTCAAAGAAAGAAACATGCTTTTCAGATTTCTTTGATACCAATGTTGATTTATCTTCTTTAATTAAGAAGAACACTAGGGCTGCACCGATTACCATCATGCCACCACCAAGTACAAAACTCATACTATAACCATAAACTTCAGCAAAAGCACCACCAATAACCGGTCCTAAAGAATACCCTATAAAAGTAGAGGATGTAATCACCCCTAAAGCATAAGTTAAATCTTCTTTTGGAGTATTTGAAGCAACAAAAGCCACCGCTGCAGTAACGGTTCCTGTAAGCAAGCCTTGCATCAGTCTTAATAAAATCAACTGATTAACACTGGTTACAAAACCCATAGCACTAATAATAAATACTGCAAAAACCATCGCTCTCATGATCATAAGCTTACGACCGAACCGATCTGCAACATACCCCCATATCGGCGCCATGATGCCCATTGTAAGGGCTGGAGCTGCCGCAAGTATCGTTGTCATCAACTTCAGTCTTTCAGGAGACATAACCTCAAGTTCTTGTATGTAAAGTGGGATAAAAGGTAATCCAAATCCAAAACTAGCTAGTGATATGATTTGAGTAATCCATAATATCCATAAATTTCTTTTCCATTTATCCATGCTGCCTCCTAGATATTTCGTCTGTCTAAATAAAGATACTAAACAATACAATCAAAGTCAACTTTTATAATTAAAAACACACTATCAATTGATAGTGTGTTCATTTTAAACAACTGGAAAATCTCCATGATGTAATACATTTGTTATAATAGACATATATCTTGTATTGTCTTCAAATTTGTCTTTATTTTTTCTTAAAATAATATAGGTAATAGCCATAAATAACATCCCTAACAAGATGGCATAAATATCATATAATTCAAGATTCATCTTTTCAAAAATATATACACCTGAAAAAATACCTATTAATAAAGCAATCAACGGTACACCATATAAAAAGAAGGATGCTCTAAAGAAATTCACATTCTCCATACTGAGTTCTACTCGGTCTCCAACGATTGCATTTACTTGATTAATCGCAGTTACTTTTAAATTCAACGTTTTTTCATCAAAATGACACGCGCCACAATTTTCACATGCAGTATTTCTACTGATATGAACATAAGCTTTCTCATTTTCTACATCAACAACAACACCTGTTGCGTTCATTCAATCACCCCATTCTTCACTACTATAACGCAGTTTTTATAAAAAGTAAACTATAAAACTTTGTGAAAAATTAGATCATCTATGTAGCCCCCCACAGAGGGTTCATATTGATGCATTAAAACACGTCCGCCTTCTTCAAATCCACATTTTTTTATGGTCGCAATAGACGCCTTATTCCATGAATAAATCTTTGTTCTTGCAATTATTACGCCGTATTTCTTAACATCAGCTAATCCATAATTCGTCAGATCAGTTGCTAAGTTCTTTTTCCTATATTCTTTTTTTACAGCACAAGCGACATAAACACTATGTCCTTTATTACCTTGTCCTCGTAGCGCTTGAAACATTGCAGTGACAATATCACCATCAACTGCTATGTATAAGAATACAGATTCATCTTTAAGAAGTGATTCAATTTTTTCTGTCGTATCAAATGAAGTAAAACTCATTTTTGCATTTTGAGCTTTTAATTCCAAACAAAATTCTAAGATTTGTTTCACATCTACAACTTCAGCTTTTTTAAACATATGACCTCCAAAAAATTACAGCGCAAGCACTGTAATTAAATTGTATATTATTTCTCGATTTCCTGTAGCCTTTCAGTAATTTCATTATCAATTTCTTCTTTACGTTTATCAAATCTTGAGTACTTACCAATAATAGAATTGAATAGATAATGCGTCGAAAGAATACTTCTCTCTTTAAGTAAAGCATAAGCACCAGCAGCTAACAATCTGCTTCTTCTGTTATCCTTTAACATAAACTCCTCATTTAAATATTCAAGTACTTCTTCAGACTTTGAATCAAGCATATTGAAATAGAATATTAATTCACCATTCATGTATTTATTATTTATAACATTGGTTACATAATCCAAACCTTTTTCATGTCTAATCTTAAGTAAGGCCAATAAATCATACTTTAATTTTCTAATATCACCTTCAAATGGCTTGTACTTAATTGTAGAATCTAGTTTAAAGCTTGATGTATCTAAGTCATCTGCATTAGCAGTGGTATGTAGGTTCTCAATTAAGAATTCAGAGCCTAACAAGTTTAATAGGAAATGATATATAGCGTCTGGATCAAATTGTTTTTCAATCATTAATAATCCCATACCTGTAATGGTAATTTGAGCATAATACACGTCACTAGTTTCAAAGTTCTTAGCATAATTAATGATAATTTCTTTTACTAAATCATAATCCCCTAAGTTAACTAATAACATAGCAAACAAATTGTAAGTTTTATTGATGGTATAATTAGGAGAATGTTCTAACTGTTTGATACCTTCTTTACAAGCATATTCTGCTTCAGTATAAAGTAATTTAACATACTCATACAGTTTGAATTTGTCAGACACTGGTAAATTTCTAATTCGATCAAGTTCTATATGATCTATGATGTTTTGTAATGCTTCATTTTTTTTCATATACACTCCTTTGTTACAACTATATTGTGTGTTAATTCTATTATACCCACAAAATCATTAAAATAAAAGAAAACAACAATAAAGTTGAAAACTATCCCTTTGTAGTGTTACCATCAGGATGACATGATGTACCGTTATTATATACCTAAACTATCAGACCATTAGAATGGAATTCACTCCGCTTTCTAATAGTAACGAATTAATATCTGTTATTATACTCATAGATACCAACTAAATCACCATCGGTTCCTTTTGGAGTGAAACCTTTATTCAATACTTCATCGGGTGTCACTAATGAGCGGTCACCACTGTATAGACATTTAGAATCACCCATTCCCTCAGGTAGGAAACTGTCGTATGAAAAATCATGTGGTAATAGCCTAAACCATTACCACAATTATATCACGCTACATATCCCTCTTCCAGTTTTTTCAAGTCCTTCTTTGGTGTTTTTACCATTTGGTCTCTTCCCACATATATGACGTTTTATCGTGTTTTTTTCACAGTTCTTTTGGTTTGTCCCCACATTCCAATCAGAACTGCTTTTACCTACTTTCTGTTTGTTCCTGATGGTTCTATCATAGTATTAACTGCAGAATATATGTTATGCAGTGTGATTTCTCTTTCCAAAAACAGAAAAGTGATGGAACGACTTAGATTGTCATTTCCACCACTTCTGTTTTGATTTATGTTGCCAGTTTTCAATGTTTTATGAAGCTAGTTTTCTTCCTCAACTTTATATACAAATTTAGGTGTCTGAAGACCATCATCAAACACGTAGATTCTCTTACACTTATTGCAATACCAAACATCTTTTTGGGGTAATGGTATTTTCCATGGTACTATCGAATCTACATTCATGATTTTATCCCATTCTCTGTCTGTATACACTCTCAACTCAACATCGTTGGGTGTTTTAGAATTAGAAAGAACGTTACCGCATTTACAATTTATTCTTGCCATCTTTCCTCCTTATGGTAAGGTAATTATTCCATCCCCTGCCCAAATTTCAATCCCTCCAGGAACTCCATCCGTATAAATACCTTGAATTCTATTTAATACTGTATTTGCTTGCTCTCCAGTTAAACCAACATTTCTACCGTCAATAATAACAGATTCTGCACTTTGCTTAAATGCATTCTGGATTTTTGATACTGGTGTGTTCAAACTTGTACCATTCAAAGTCTTTAACTCTGTCAAAACACCATTGATTTTAAAGTCAGGTGTTTTAACCCCTGGAACATTTGACCTTGGAACTATCTCTACATTCTTACCCTGTGCTAATAAATCATCTACAACAGACTTTTCAGCAGAGGTTAAGCCATCTAATTCACCTACTAGATTTCCAGGTTTAACCGGCCCCGTAACATTACCTGAATTAGACGGTTCTGGAGCTTCTGTTGGTCTGTTATCATTTCTAATAGCATTCTGCATAGCAATTGCCATAGCTGAATTTCTAATCGTTTCTCCAGCCATTCCACCAACTTCAGAGCTATACATAAATACTATAACATCTTCAGAAGTGAACCATTGCCAAGGAACAGTTTTATCATATGCTCCAGCACCATACATTCCGTATGTGGATCCTAACATCGATGGAGAAAAGTCGTTATCAGTATAATGATAGGTCAACTCAGTAGCATCCATCTCATGTATCGATTTTTTTAGCGTGTAATCTTCCCAAGGTGCCACTCCACCATATTTTTGCATTATTTGATCATAAACATATGGATGATCTGACAAATCAACTCCAGAAACAATATAAGGATTACCCGTCCCCTCAGGTAGGAAACTGTTGTCACTATTATACCAGTTAATGGATTATCATTCACTGCAGAATTATGATAATGCCGTTTGATTTTTGTGAATGGGCAAAAAGAAACCTATGGTCTGATTGGATTAGTCAAAACCATAGGTTATTTGTTGAATTATGTTGTAAGAATTGTGATTTTAATGATGTTAGTTATTCACTTGTCTGATCTGTAAATACCAGGATTTACCATGTCCTGCCAGAAAGTCATTTGGGTATCTACATCCTCTTCATTCACAATACGTAATGCATAGACACCAAGATTCTCAGCATGTTCCGTGTCCTCTGTGTATTCTAAAATAAACACGACGTATTTATTAGAATCAGTTTTTACATTATACCATGTTTTCATTTCCTTAGTTTTTTTACCATGGTCATTTGTTTCACTAACCTGTGGACCTGTACGAATCTCCCAATCGCCAACCTCACCTTGAAAAAATTCAAACAAGTATTCTATATCACTGCCAAAATCATCAATCTCATCCAATGCTTGACTTGAAAAAATACTTTTCAAACTTTCACTATCTTTTGTTGATATGGAATCAAGTATTAGTTCTAGTGTATCCTTGGATTCTTCTTTATCATTACTTTCATTAAGCATTTTGGCTCTATCTCCACCTATCGAGCATGATGTTGTTAGGCATACGCAGAGCATCATTACTAATAAAATCTTTAATCTTTCCATTTCTCCTCCTTACTTAAATTCAAATCTAACCGAATAATTATCATTGTCAATTATAAGCCTTTTATCTTGTCCATACCATTCATTTGAAAAACTATTAAACATATCTTTATTACTTGAAAAATCAACAGTATACGTAGCAGATAACTTATTTGCATCAACATCCTTATACGCAGGATTAAAACTGGTTATCCACCAATGATTAGCTGAGTAATCAGAAATCAAGTTCCCATTGTTATCTTCTAACGTTAATGTCATAGGCATAGAAAGACTAGTATCTATTAAGTAATGGTCTTCATGAGGACTTGAAAAATTAAATAACCCGAAGAAACCTGACTGATTCGAATAAATACCTAATTCAGCCCCTGCTCCTAAATTTACATAATCACCTTTCCAAGCCCACACTACATATTCATTACCATTATGTGTAAATGGGAATTTCTCTTTATTCATGCTTGTAGCAACATCAAAAACATAGTCATATAGGTCATTATATCCACCTATTTGTTGCCAAGCATTATAATTGGCATGATAAACACCATTTTCGTCTTTGTCCATCATCAAGAAGAATGCTCCTATTTCATCTGTACCAAAGGAACTACCAAATTGAGACTCTAGCCAATCATTTGCAAACCTATCTCCTTTGTCTATCAGATTCTGAATAAATGTTGCATCTTGACTCGTCCCCTCAGGTAGGAAACTGTCGTTTGAATAGTATTTGGTAACAGTCTGAACCATTACCACAATTATATCATGCCACATATTCATCTT
The DNA here is from genome assembly GCA_013619035.1 of Peptostreptococcaceae bacterium. The sequence continues at coordinate 301 of JABXKX010000393.1, read as the reverse complement.
CCAGTATTTTCAAGTAACATTAGATTCATTTTCACCATTTGTCTCTCATCTTGAGTTTAATGATTTATCGTGTTTCTTCACAATTCTTTTGGATTGTCCCCACATTCAGATTAGAACTGCTTTTAGCTGCTTTCTGTTTGTTTGTGATGGTTCTCTCATTGTTAAGCAACAATTTACAGGTACTATCGGCTACAAGTTAGCGACAATTTGTTGTTCGTAATTTTAATTCGTTCCTACTTTACTGTGTTCTTTCTTACGACACAGTATTTTTCTTGATTAATTCTTATATATCATATAGTGT
>JABXKX010000053.1 GCA_013619035.1 Peptostreptococcaceae bacterium | reverse complement strand
GATAAATACAATATTGTTTATGTAAACAAAGCATGTGAACGTCATTATGGTATGAAGCAAGAAGATATTATAGGAAAGTCATTTTACGATTTATCGGATGAAGACTGTTGGTATCCATCGGTTCTGCCTACTATTTATGCAGAAAAACGCACGTTAACGATTGAGCAAACTTCTATCTTTGGACAAAAATTAATTACAACAGCGGTTCCGATATTTGATGAGTTTAATCAATTAGAATATGTTGTGATGAGTGTTTATGATGCGAGCAGTAATCTTAGTAATGAAAGACTTTGTCTGGAAGCGAATTATCAAAATAAAAATAATAAGAAAATCAGTGAACACAATGAATTTAGCTTTAAAGATTCCAAAATGATTGAGCTGATGAAGTACGTAGATCAAATATCAAATGCAGATTCAACCGTATTAATAACAGGAGAATCAGGAACTGGTAAAAGTGTAATCGCCAAACATATTCATAACAGCAGTGACAGAAAAACAGCAGCGTTTTTAACCATTAACTGTGCAGCAATACCAGAGGAATTATTGGAGTCTGAATTATTTGGTTATGAAAAAGGAGCGTTTACAGGCGCTAACCAATATGGTAAAAAGGGACTTCTTGAATTATCAGATGAAGGCACATTATTTTTTGATGAAATTGGAGAAATGAGTCTGAAGCTACAAGCTAAGTTACTTCACGTTATTCAAGACAAAGAGTTTATTCCGCTTGGTGGTAATCAGTCTAAGAAAGTAGATATTAGAATTGTTGCGGCAACGAATCAGAATCTAAAACAGGAAGTGTTAGAAAAAAGCTTCCGTGAAGATTTGTTTTGGAGACTCAATGTAATCGAATTACATATTCCTCCGCTTAGAGAACGCCTTGAGGATATTGAATTACTCATCGATGTGTTAACGGTCAAAATAAATAAAAAGATGAAACAGAATAAAAGCTTTACGAACAAAGCAAAACATATGTTGATGCATTATGAATGGCCAGGTAATATTAGACAACTAGAAAACTATATTGAACGGTCCATCGTAAAAACCACTGGTGATCAAATGACGGAAAAAGACTTACCTGAAGCGGTTAAGTTAAACAAGACCTTTAATCATTCTGTTGTTGAATCATCCGTAGAGTTGTCGTATGAGGTTGCCATGTCCGCCTATGAGAAAAAGATAGTTGAAGAAGCGTTTAAAAAACATCCTTCATCAAGAAAACTTTCAACCGCTCTTTCTATATCACAAAGTAAAGCATCAAGACTCATGAGAAAGTATGATATAAAAGAGAGTCAACATTGACTCGCGAGTCGTTTTCGACTCTAATTATGAGTTGAATTTGACTCAAACGATGAAACAATCCTTTAAAAGGGTTGTTTTTTTGTTGGCATACTTATTGCGATATATAAGTATGGAAAGGAGGCGTTATATTGAGAGCTATCAAAAAAAATGAGATGGATAATGTGGCAACAGTCTTATGCCATGTCAATCAAGGTGATGTATTAGAAATCTATTCAGAGGATCATAAATTGTACAAAACCATAAAAAGTATTTCTGTTATTCCGTATGGACATAAGATTGCATTATGCGATATAAAAGAAGATTCAAAGATCTACAAACAGAATGTTTTTATTGGTGTGGCGTCAAAAAATATTCATGAAGGCACACTTGTTCATGTCCATAACGTCAGCAGTAAATGTATTAATTTTAAATCTGAAATAATCAATGAGATTTTAAGACAGATGAATATGGAGGTGGCAAATGACTAAATTTAAAGGCTTCCTTCGAACGGATGGTAGTGTAGGCATCAGAAATAATATACTGATTATTGCTGTGGATGAGTGTATGGATGGTATTGCAAGAAGTATTGCTACATCGTCAGAAGAATGTATTGTCATTACAAATCATTATACTTGTATGTTGGGTGGGCAAGAAGAAACGCTTAATATGTTAATGGAAATGTCCTGTCATCCCAATGTTTATGGTGTCATCGTATTGGCGATGGGATGTGGCAGTATTGATCCTGAACGGATTTCGACTTATGCACGTTCAAAAGGCAGGATGGCATTTTCGCTTACAAGTATAAAAGAAAAGGGGACCGTAGCTTCAATCAAACGAGGGAAATCATATCTGTCTGACATCTTAAAAGAAGCTTCAAAGATTGAAGCCACTTCTCATTCAATTTCCAAATTAAGAATTGGTATTAAATGTGGTGGGTCAGATACTAGTTCAGGTATGGCATCGAATCCAAGTGTGGGTCATGCTGTAGATCTGTTAATTGACCAAGGTGCTACATGTATTGCTGGTGAATTATTGGAATTGGTTGGCTGTGAAAAGGAACTACAAAAAAGAGTTGTTAACTCTGAGGTTTCAGAAAAACTAATACGTTTGATGTCAGAAGAAGAGAATAGATGGTCGATTGGTGGCAACACCGAATTTATGAGTGTTGGTAATAGTGTTGGCGGTCTGACAACCATTGAAGAAAAAGCACTTGGATCGTTATCAAAGATAGGTACCAAAGCGATTCAAGGTGTTTTAGAGTTTTCTCAAGTTGGACATGAAATACCTGATGTTAATGGTTTGTATCTTTCAGATGTCACGATGTTATGTGGTGGTTCGGCAACCCATTTTGCGACACTTGGTGTTCATATCATACTTTGGACAAGTGGCGGTGCTGGTTTTAACAGCCAATTGGTACCTGTGATAAGAGTCAGTGGTAATAGAGAACTGATTAATGATGATATTGATATCGATGCTTGTGGCATTATTGAAGGGACACATACGATTAAACAGGTTGGTGAAAAAATACTCGATGAAGTGCATCAAGTTGCAAATGGTAAACAAACTTCAATTGAATCACTTGGGTATTCATATGCGACTTTGTATCAAAAGGACGTACGTTTAGAGCATTGTATGAAAGGAATGTTATCATGTTCAGATTAGATTATGATCTTCAAAATAATAATAATGATAAATTACCAAACTATCCAATTCCGACGCTGGATGAAACGATGCTTACTTACCTGAACTGGTTAAGACCACTTACTCAAGAAGTGGACTATAGAATCGCACAAGATTCAGTCTATCAGCTGCTTCACTCTGAAGTGGGTAACACCCTTGAAAAGAGATTGAATGAACTAGGTGATAAACCAAATGACAGCTGGATTTATGATTACTGGGTAAAAGCACATCTTGATACTCGAGCACCGTTAACACCTCATACAAATGTGCCAATACTCTATGAGAATGACAAGGTAAAAGGTTTTGACAATGTTATGAAAGCTGCCCTTGTTATGCATACAATTGCAGTGATCTATTTGGAGCAGAAATTAAATCCAAACTACTCATATGTTCTAAATAATAAAAGATACTCAACGGATCAGTTTAATGGTTTGTTGGCTTCTATCAATCATATTCAATCAGAAAGTGATGCCTATTACATCAATGATCATATATCTGAGTATATTGTACTATCACATAAAAATAGATTCTTCAAAATTCAAATGATAGAAGCGGATGCTGTCGTACCGTTAGGTAAGATATATCATACCATTCAAAAAATTATGAGTTCAGATGATCCTTCAACACTTATGAATTATCTGACGGTAGAACCAGATAGAAATCAGGCAGGTCTTCTATTAACTGAATTACTGAAAAGAGAGATCAACAAAACATCTTATCAAATCATAAAAGATGCTATTATTGTTTTTAATTTGGATAGTTCTTCTCCGATTACAATGGTAGAAAAACTTGATTGTGCTTCATATTGTCATACTGATGTGAATCGTTGGCAAGGAAAAGGTCTACAATTCAGTTTGACTGGCAATGGACATTTATCATTTATTGCAGACCATGCTTTTGTTGATGGTGGCACAGAGCTATATCTAGTTGAAAAAATGTCTCAATTGTTAGAATCGTCTTCTTTTGAAATCGAAACAGATGAGATGACAGTATTTGAGTATTTGAAATTTGATACAAGTGATTATAATGATCAATTGCTTCAAATGAAAAAGAACTTTGAAGTGTGTATGAATAGCTTTACAACTAGAATCATTAACCTTGATTTTTCAAGAACACAACTAAAAAAGAATGGTGTGTTATCTGCAGACGGCTTTGCTCATGTTGCGTTCCAACTGGCTCAACAATTGACGTTTGATAAAATCTACAACACTTATATTTCAGTAGATAACAGAAGCTATTTTAGAGGGCGAACTGAGTGTAATAGACCGGTGAGTGATGAGAGTAAACATTTTGTTGAAAGTGTGATTAATGGAACAGGGAACTTAAAGGAGTTATTATTCAAAGCGTTAGAAGAACATTATCATCGAACGCAGTTATGTAAAACGGGTAAAGGCGTCAATAGATACTTATTTGTTTTAGAAGAACTTTATAAAGAAAATAAAGATGAGATGGATCCATTAGAACTCATTACCTTCTTTAAAACAGATGCGTATAAAATAATGTGTGAGAATAGACTTTCTACAACTTCCTTTACACATAAGGATGTTAAAGGTCTCTATTTTCCACCCGTACAGGACAATGGCTTTGGTATCTATTATGTCATCGGTGAAGAATCTTATGGTGTTATAACATCATACAATGATTACGCAGATGAGTTGGACCGTTATATAAAACATTTAAAAACAGCCATACAAGAAATGAATCGTATTATAGAATAGGGGGGCGCTATGTTAAAAAATACAACAAAGAAAAAATCGTTGATCGATAAGAATGTATTTATCGGTTCGATGGGGGCGTTATTATTACTGGCTTTGCCAATTATATTTTTTCCAGAGCAATGTCAGAAAATTGTTGGTAAATTAAATATTTTGGTTATTACTAAATTGGGATCAAGTTATATCTGGTATGGTATCTTTTGTTTCATCTTTTGTATGTGGGTTTCATTTAGTCGGTACGGTCGGATTAAACTTGGAGATGAAGATGAAAAACCTGAGTTTTCAAATTTCTCTTGGGTTGCAATGTTATTCTGCTGTGGTGTTGGAGCAGGCGTTGTGTACTGGGGTATTATAGAATGGGTTTATTACTTTAAAGCACCACCTTTAGGTGCAGTGGTTGGATCGTGGCAAGCGGCTGAGATTTCTGCAGCTTATGGTATTTTCCATTGGGGACCTATTGCATGGGCAATATATTCGGTAACAGCTTGCGCTATCGGTTATCTTATACATGTTAGAAAAAGTAATGTTTTAAAAGCAAGTGAAGCCTGTAGAGGTGTTTTAGGAGATAAAGTTAATGGACCTATTGGTAAATTATTAGATGTGTTTTTCATATTTGGTATAGTTGGTGCAGTTGCAACGAGTTTAGGATTAGGGTCACCTTTAATTACGGCTGCCATAGGCAATGTATTTAATATTGAAGTGACACCTGTTATTGAAGTCATCGTGTTGTTATCCATCACAGGGTTATTTGGTGTCAGTGCTTATTCAGGACTGAAAAAAGGTATAAAAGTTTTAAGTGATCTAAATGCTGTAGTGGCTATATTACTAGTTGTGTTTGTATTCTTAGTTGGAAACACCCGTTTCATTGTGGATATGACAACAACAGCTTTAGGATTTGTAGCCACTAACTTCCCAAGAATGGCGACGTGGTTAGATCCAGCTGGAGGATCGATGTTTCCACAGAATTGGACCGTTTTCTATTGGGCGTGGTGGGGAGGTTATGCACCTTTCTTAGGTATGTTCATTGCTAGAATTTCAAAAGGTAGAACCATAAAACAAATGATTATTGGTTCAATTATATTTGGATCACTTGGATGTATTGTGTTCTTTGGTGTATTGGGGAATTATGGCATGAGTTTACAATTAGATGGCACATTGGATGTTGTGAGTTCATTGGAACAAATTGGTGCTCCTCAAACAATCATTGCCATACTGGGCACTTTACCGTTTGGTAAGCTTGTAATTGCGATTGTCGGCATCTTATGTATTATATTTGCAGCAACGTCATATGATTCTGCTTCTTATATCATTGCAGCAAACACTCAAAAAACAGTTGAAAATGGTGAACCTGTGAAATGGTTAAGATTGGTTTGGGCATTTGCTTTGGCATTAATTCCTATGGGCTTTATCTTATTAAAAGCGCCGCTGAATACGCTGCAGACAGCAACGCTTGTATTATCAATACCGGTAGCTTTCATCGTTATATGTTCTGCTTTTTCATTTGTTAATCTGGTGAAGGAAGATATAAGATCGGGTAAATTGAATCAAAAGGTAGTCGTAAAAGATTTCCAAGAAATAATAGAAGAAAGTCAAGTATCGTAATATAAAGACTAAAAACCTTACTGTGAAAATTACAGTAAGGTTTTTGTGGATACTGTTAAGTCTATTGTGGATATAACGTCGTATTATGATGTTATCCACATTGTTCTTAACAAGTTCTGGATAAGTGTTATTCTTACAAACCTCTTAAGATTTGGTGTGAAACATGTTAATTTCCTTTAAACCCTTGAGAATCAATTATCATAGTGGTAGACTTTCATTGTTCAGGAGGTACTTATGAAGATCAAAGAGCATCTACCATTTGGTATATTATTAACAGCAATACTGATTAAATTCAGTTGGTTTTATAATATGACAGCTGTTAGAAATCATTATATAATCATCGTTTTAATGACCAGTGTTATTTATACAGGACTTATTATTCTACTGTCTAAAAAACCTTGGCTGTCTATAACTGTTTCTGTACTGCTAACACTTTTATTTGAAGGGGAAGTCGTCTATTTTAGATACTTTAATAAACTGTTATCCTTTAGTAATTTCAGTCAAGCGAAGTTTGTAGGAGATGTTTCTGGTGTGATGTTTGGACTGATCAGGTTTGCTGATCTTGTTTTATTAATTGATCTTGTGGTTTTAGTGATCATTTTATTAAAACATCAGGATGTCTTACATCTTAAAAGGAAATACAAAGCCATTACAGCATCCATTGTTTTAATGATTGTTCCGTTTTTGACTTTAGCATCGTTTGGTAATGAATTTGCAGTCAGTGTTATGAACCAAGAGTTCTTTATGTACCACACAAAAGATGGCATTGAAGTTTATGGTCATTTGAATCAAGAGGTAATTGCTGAAGTACCTGAACCTCTAAAATTAGAGGAAGAGATCATTATAGAAGAAAAAGCTTATAAAGGTATCTTTGAAGGCAAAAATCTGATTACCATACAAGTAGAATCGTTACAAGACATGATGTTACTACAAACTTATGACGATCAAGAAATTACACCGTTTTTAAATCAATTGATTCAAAAAGACAGCTTTTATTTTTCAAGTTATTATCAACAACTCGGTAGAGGAAATACGTCTGATTCTGAGTTTTCAAGTCATAATTCAATGTATCCTTCTATGGATGGTATCTCATATGAACGGTATCAGACGTATGATTTTAAAGGATTGCCAGTCCTTTTAAGAGATAGAGGTTATGAAACACTTGCGTTTCACGGTAATGAAGCTTCGTTTTGGTGCAGGGAGGAAGCCTATCCTAAACAAGGATTCGATACGTTTTACAGTTCAGAAAAGTTAGAGATGGATGATATTCTCGGCATGGGCCTATCAGACATGTCATTATTTACCCAAGGCACAGCTGTTTTAAAGGAAGTAGAAGCGCCATTTTATGGTTTCTTTATCACACTGACCAATCATAACCCGTATGTGATACCAGAAGAGTTGATCAGTATAGAAGTATCAGAAGAGGATAAGAGTCAGTTATTTGGACGGTATATTGAAAGTGTTCGTTATACAGATGAAGCGATTGAATCCTTTTATCATCAGTTAGAAGTTGCTGGTCTTTTAGACAATAGTTTTATTATTATTTATGGAGATCACCATGGTATACCATCGATGGATTCTGAGTATAAAGAGAGAGTCACAGAGTTTTTGGGATATGATTACGACTTTGATGAAATGATGAATATTCCATTGATTATCCATGCGCCAGGCAGTGATATTTCCTATCAAGCGGATCATGTTTTTGATCAACAAGATCTATTGCCGACCTTGGTGAATCTATTTAATATAGAAGATGACTTAAATATGATGGGGCAAGATATGTTAAATACAGAAGACTACTTTGCTTTGTTCCAGACGTATATGCTCACCGGTTCTTTTATGAAAGATGATATCGTATTTGAAATGTCTCGTGATGGTGTCTTTGAAAACAGTAGGGCATATCATAGAAAAACAAGAGAACCGGTAGATGTTTCAGAGTGTAGAGAAGGTTATAATAGAGCGTTATATGAAATTGCACTGAGTCGTTACTTACTTGAAAATAATAAAGTGATTAAAGATGCGAGTGTCACATTGGATATGAACCAATAATGAGTTAACTCAACGTAATAGTGAACAAGAGACTCGTTCGAATTGGAATGAGTCTCTTGTTTTATATTGGTAAAGCATTCCGAAAATACAAAACTTTCAAAATAATTACAAAATGGCATAATTTGTTGCGTAAAGTTGAAATGTCAGATAATATATAGTGTGCTTATTACATAATGTAATAAGCTATTTAAAGAAATTTCATATTATAAGGGGGATATATGAAAAAAAATAAAACATTAGGCATACCGTTTAACAAACGTATGCGGTTTAAAATAACCATAATAATTGTTATTTTGGTTATTTTAATTGTAGCTGTAACATCGGGTATTTTTTATCAGCGAAGTTACTCAATGGTCCTGGACAACATCAGAAATAAAGCAGCATTAATTGCTGATCAAGTTGGGGCGGATATGAACATTGATGCTCTTAATACGCTTCAAACAAAAGAAGATATGGCACATGAGAGTTTTACTGATCTAGGAGATTATATTGAACATATCATGAACTTATCAGGTGTTAAATATTTATACGTGATGAGACAAAATGACGCTGGAGAGTTTACTTATATTATTGAAGGGGCTGATTACAATTCAAAGGACCCGACACTTATTGGAACCGTTGAAGACAATGTATATGACGGTTATACTTTGGCATTTCAAGGTAAATCGAGTCAAGACGATGATATTACTTTAGATGATGATGGCTATTTATTATCAGCCTATGCACCAATTAAAGACGGAAACAAAGTCATTGCAATAGTTGGTGTGGACTATGATGCAACTAAAGAATACAATGAATTTCATTCATTTAGAAATATGATCATTATAGTGGGACTTTTCACTATTGTTATGGGTGTGGTGGTGAGTATGTTTATTTCATCCACTATTTCGAGTGGTATTGTAAAACTTGCCAAAAGTACTCAAAGAATTTCTGAAGGCGACTTTACCATTGAAACCATCCAAAGTAACAGCTCATCGGAGCTTGGTTATCTAACCAAAGGCTTTAACCATATGATTGAAAATATTCATACACTTATTTTTAAGATGAAAGATACGGTAGAGGTATTGGAAAATACATCCGGTTCATTAAGTGGTTCTACCTCTGAGTTGTCAGAAACGAGTCAACAGGTCGCTATGGCAATATCTGAGTTGGCTAATGGTGCAGATGCTCAAGCCAGAGAAGCTGTAGAGAGTACTGCATCCGTTATGGAGTTATCTTTAGCACTTAATGAAATGATAGATAAACTCACATCAACGATAGAGAGTGCTTTTGTTATGAAAACTCACAATACAACGGGTTTGGAAACCATAGAGTCTTTAAATAAAGCGGTTAACAAAGATACAGAAATGAGAAGTAAAGTGAGTGAGGTTATAAAAACATTATCACTTAAATCAAAATCTATTGGTGATATCGTTGAAACCATTGATAAAATAGCAGAACAAACGAACTTACTGGCTTTAAATGCAGCCATAGAAGCGGCAAGAGCAGGTGAACATGGTAGAGGTTTTGCTGTAGTTGCTGAAGAAGTTAGAAAACTCGCTGAAGAATCTAGTAAATCGACAGGGCATATAAGAGGTACAATTGATGAGATTACTTCTATTATTGATCAAGTTGATGAAGCGATGGATGAATCCAATACCTTATCTAAAGTATCATTAACTCAAATGGAAGAAACACAGAATGTATTTAATGAGATCAGTAAAGCCATTTCATATGTTGTAGAGATGTTAGATTCAATGCAATCCAATGTTGAAGTGATTAAATCAACTGAAGAAGTTGTTTCAAAATCTATGGAGAGTATCACAGCAATCGCTGAAGAAGCATCCGCTGCAACTGAGGAAATATATGCTTCTACTGAAGAACAAAGCAGTTATATAGAAAATGTGGCTCATTCGACACATGATTTAAATGAATTGATTGTAACACTTTCAAAATCAATTGAACGCTATGAAGTATAAAACAAACTCACTCCAATTTTGGAGTGAGTTTTTACTATCTTTAGTTAAACTGTGGTAACTAAACTTTGTTCTAATACGTCATCTAGTGATTTTTTTAAAACCGAGTCATCATCATACAAAACCGTTGATCAGTGATGTATCCAAATTACATGAACCATGTCATCTAACTTAAAGCCTGTAAACATTTATAGTACCAATTTTGTATTGGGAAATGGTTTTAGTTGTTTTTGAACATCTATTTTGAGTATTTTTCATGTAAAATAGAGGAGGAGGTATT
>JABXKX010000351.1 GCA_013619035.1 Peptostreptococcaceae bacterium | reverse complement strand
TTTCAAATTCACTCTTAAGTTCAATAACAAAATTAGAAATGTCTATATCTGGTGATTTTGATCCTATGGTGTTAATTTCTCTATTAATTTCTTGTAGTAAGAAATCTAATTTTCTACCGATAGACTGCTTCTCATTAAAAATGTTAGCCAACTGATCTAAATGACTGTCGAGTCTAACAAGTTCCTCTGTGATACTTGTCTTATCAGCGAAATATGCTACTTCTTGAGCAAGTCTTGCTTCATCTAATTCAATATTATCTTCTAACAACTCAGATACGCGATCTTTCATTTTAGCTTTATGTAACAACACAATTTCAGGTGCTCTTACTTCTAATTCTTTGATAATACCCTTTATGTCATGAATACGACCATTGATGTCATCTAATAATTTTTGACCTTCAACACGTCTCATTTCAATTAATGAAGAAAGCGCTTCTTGCAGTGCAGATTCAACTAACTTCCAAATAGCATCTTCATCTATTTGTTTGTATTCAATACTAAATGCATCTTGGAATCTTGTCAGGATATTTAAATCAAAATCTCTTGAAATATCATAACGATCCTTTATAGATGTTAAAGCACCTGCATATTGGTCTAATACTGCAAAGTTTGGAGAAACAACAAAGTCCTCTCCCTTTTGCTCTTCAAAGTTCATATAGATTTCTACACGACCTCTGTTTACATGTTTCTTAACTTCTTTTTTGATGCGGTCTTCAAACATTGCCATTTTCTTTGGAATCTTTAAAACAACATCACAATATCTATGATTAACAGCCTTCATTTCGATTAAAACTTTTTGCAGTTCAGTTTCTTTCTCTGAACGACCGTAACCCGTCATACTAAATACCATGAAACCTCCTAAAATCGGTTTTTATACTATTTATAATTATATCACTATTTAGGTGTTTTTCCTACCTTTAATTATTCAAAAACACCAAGACTCATTATACTACAATTCTCATGCATTGACCAGCACCTTCTAAATATTAATTTAATGTTACACTTTAATATGACTTCTAAAGTCAAAAAAAGTCTGTTATACTACTCTACAGAAAGGGGGCGATTGTATGCCATTTGATGGAATAACCATACATGCTCTAACAAAAGAAATAAAAACAATTATTGTAGGCAGCAGAATTGATAAGATTCACCAACCTGAAAACGACGAGATTGTCTTACATATCAGACATGATCGTAAAAACTATAAATTATTGTTATCAGCCGATAGTAACTTACCTTACTTCGGTATGATTGATGTCAAAAAAGAAAACCCGGTCACAGCACCCATGTTTTGTATGTTACTTAGAAAACATATAGCTGGTGGTAGAGTTATTGATTTTGAACAATTAGAGCTAGAGCGTGTGATTATACTAACCGTAGAATCAAGAACAGAACTTGGTGAACTCACCATAAAAAAACTGATATTTGAGATTATGGGTAAACACTCAAATATTACATTAGTGGATGAAGACTATAAAATTATAGATTGTATTAAGAGAATTGCTTTAGGGGTTAACAGATACAGACAACTGTTCCCTGGCATCACTTACTTATACCCTCCAAATGAAAAAACGGATCCTCGTCTAGCGGTAAAAGAAGCTTTTATGGAGAGTATTGTTACAAGTGAATCAAGACCTCTATTTAAACATATTTATATGACATATCAAGGCATCAGCCCGATTATTGCAAAAGAAATATGTATCCAGGCAAATCTTGAGTTTAATACTTCTCAAGAAACATTGTCCGCAGAAGAAAAAGAAGCATTATACCATGCTTTTACAGTTTTCTTTGATTTTTACAATGAAGATCATTTAAAGTACCAGGTCGTTTATCAAAGAAATCAAGCATTAAAAGATCTAACCATTGTGGATTTATCACCTTATCAATCTGACGAGTTCAATGTGATTTACTTTGACTCAGCAATTGAAATTGTGAGTGAATATTACTCCAATAAAAATACGGTTAACAAACTACTTCAAAGATCTCATAATCTTAGAAAAACCATACAAGGTAAAATTGATCGTCAAAAGAAAAAAATACAAAACCTTAAAGAAGATTTATTATCTGCAGAAAAAGCAGATGACTATAAGATTAAAGGGGAATTGATTCTAGCCAATATCTATAGAATAGAAAAAGGCATGAATAAAGTGGTTGTTGAGGATTTTTATAACAACAACGAACCCACTACCATTTCACTAGATATTCGTTTAACACCGTCTGATAATGCTCAACGATTGTTTAAGAGATACAATAAGTTTAAGACTGCTCAGATCAAAGTGCTTGAACAACTCGGAAAAACCGAAGATGAAATTAAGTATTTAGAACAGGTACTTTTAAGCTTGGAACAGTCTCCTGATCAAAACAACTTTGAAGAAATCAAAGAAGAATTAATCCTTTCAGGGTACTTAAAAAACAAACAAAAAGATAAAGAGAAAAAGAAAAAGAAGATCAAAAATGATCCCTTCCATTATCAATCCAGTGAAGGTTTTGAGATTCTTGTGGGAAAAAACAATCTACAAAATGATATGATCACATTAAAAATTGCTTCTAAATCGGATGTTTGGTTACATACAAAGAACATTCCAGGATCACATGTGATTATAAGAACTTATGGAAAAGAAGTACCAGAAGAAACATTGAAAGAAGCTGCTATGATAGCTGCTTATCATTCAAAAGCAAAAGAATCGTCACAAGTACCAGTTGATTATACCGATGTAAGGAATGTAAAAAAACCTCATGGTGCCAAACCAGGTATGGTCATCTTTTCAACGAATCATACTTTATATGTGACACCTGTCGCTTCTGAAGTACACAAACTATTGAAACTTTAAAGAGCCCTCGCGGCTCTTTTTTTTGCTGATATATAGGATAATTAAAGATACCAGTAATAAGTATTAAAGAGTATGGCTAATTGCCATACTCTTCTCTTAAGATACTCATAATGACTTCATCATGATACTGTCCACCTTTGAATAACGCTTGTCTTAAAACACCTTCTTTAGCAAAACCGCATTTTTCATATGATTTAATAGCTCTTTCATTAAAGCCATAAACATTTAACATAATTCTATTCAGATTCATTTCATTAAAAATAAAATCTATCAAAACAGTCATGGCATCTGAGCCATACCCTTTGCCCCAATAATCTTTATCTCCAATGAAGATACCAACCATTGCTACTCTATTTTTCCAATCTACATTGTTCAGTCCACAACCGCCAATATAATGACCTTCCAAGGTATCTATTGCAAAACTATAATTATCTTTAAATGCTGAAATCCCTTCAATAAACTTCGTTTCATCACTTAAAGTCATTGGAAATGGTACGCCTGGCATAAGATAATGTTTGAGTTCAGGATCATTAATATAGTTTTTTGCTGCTTCAATATCTTTTGTTTCATACGCTCTTAGTTGAACTAATTTTCCTGTATACATGTAAGCCTCCTATAAAATATTTCTACAAGTATACCACAAATAATGTCACAAAGAACCGTTTTAAACATTTTCTACCTAATCACTAATTATTAATGTGCCTTCAAAACCATAACCGTCATAAGACAACGGCATACTAAAAAGTTCGCCTTTACTATTTTCCCATTGAACCGCTTGAAATGGCAGCCCTTCAGGTAAAACACTATGGATATTTACACGTCTATCTGTCACATCATCTATCTGAATTAGGACTTCATCCACTTTATAAGTGTTATAACTCTCATCCCAAATTATGGTCACCCATTTAAAATTATAAATAGTACCTTCAACTTTGAAGCTGGACACTTCAAATTCAGAGTCCCCTAAATCAATCGTCGTCTCATCCTCTTCATTGATGTTGTTTTTTATAGGTTCATTACCCAAAATTGTATAATTTTGCGCATGAGGAATCTCTGATGGTTCAAAAACATATAACAATCTATTATCAATTCCCTGTATCACTTTCACATCAAAGTTATACTGAGCTTCATAAGGATCAAATTCAATAGTATTCAAACTTTTCATTAGCGCTTCATTATCTACTTCTAGAGCTGCTTTTTCTTCTATAAGGATATCTAATTCTGCTTTTAAGACCACATTTTCCTCATCGTATTTCATTTTCTCGCTGCTAATGTCTTTTATCTGCTTCATTAAATCCGTTTTGTCGGTATTCAATTGTTCAACAGATAATTCCAAGGCATTAATTTCATCCTTTAACAGTATGGTCTCATCTGTATCTGATTGACATCCTACTAGAAGTAATACCATACACATGATTAATAATTTCTTCATATAGCCTCCTCTATCATTTGATGTAAGTCTGTTCTTTCTAATTCCTGTATCATCCACTTTAACCTACAGTTCACTTCAAAATAATCTTCATTTTTAAAACTTCTAACCAAACCTACAAAGAACATATATTTAAAAGGCCTAATCACCTTATAAACCAATGGAAAATATGTTTTTTCTTCTGTTGTCCAAGTATAGTGTTTAGAAAATGTCTTAATGACCCATTTGAATTTCTCATCGACTTCTTGATTATAGGTCTTATCTAACCACAATTCATGTATCACTTGTTCTTCTTGATATACCCCTTCGTTGATTAAATAGTTCAAAACGACTTCTCTACCTGAAATATTAAAGTCAATCAAACCTTTTATAGTTTTATTTTTCAGAACCAAATTGCTTTCATTCAAATCACTTTGAAAAACGGCTGATGGCAATTTCTTATAAACTAGTTTGAGTTCGGCTCTCAATCTTAGGAATGTTTGATAAACGTATTCTAAGTACATTTGATCTACTGAAACATGACCTTTTAAAAGTTCATAGGTTTTTAACATAAACTCAGTATACTCATCAGACGGATCATCTATACAAAATTTCTCAAATAAACAATAAGGTGTTGGTGTATGCATTTCAAAAGCATTTGACTGAGTTGCAACTCTTCCAATCAACTCCCCTATAGAAGCCCTATACTCTTTTGAATCATTATATAATCCGTCTTTATTGTTGGTGAGTTCTACAAATGTTTCACACCAGACAATGAAACACTGGCCTGATACATCCATCCATGTAAACGCATTACTGTCCCCATTTGCATTTAAAAAATCAGGTGTGTCATAACCCAACTTTTGGTAAAGTTTACTCAGCTCTGACCATTTCTCTACATGGCTAATTGTTGTAAAAGAGTTTTTTGCTAGTTTTAAAACAAACTGCGAGGTTGTTGTAATGACTTTATATGAAAATCTGATATCCTCTTCTGTTGATAATTTTTCAATCAGTTGAAATCCTATGATCTCTTCATCAACAAACGGATGCATCAGTTCGTTAATATTTTTCTCTATCATCTCTACTAAGTCCACATTGCCTCCTTACGTCTAAGTTAATTATACAACAAGAAAAGTGTCTTCGACACTTTTAATTCGTAACTCATATAATATAATTATATCATCAGTTTCACGACAGACTCTAAATACAAATGTCTACAAAAAAATAACACTCAAAGGTGTTATTTTAGGCCGATAAAGAAATAGCTGGTGGTTTCAGGAATGTCTTTACCCATATAATTAGCAGAATTACTATGATCATAAAATTTAAGTTCATAACCATTTTTTCTTGCAAAACAACATATAACATACAAACAGCCTGGCGAATCAAAGTAATCATCACTCATCTTAAAAAATGTTTCGAAATCTCCACTTTTAATGGCATTTTCAGTCCATTCATCTTTTAGGTTGGCTGTTTCTAAATTCAAGTAATGCGAAAAATCAATTGAAGCAATCACAAACACATCTTCAGGAATAGAAACAATCAACTCATTCAAATATTGAAAATCGGTTTGTTTACTGATTGCAATCGGTACAACCGAAGCATTTGGAAAGTACTTTTTAATAAATGGAATATGTGTATTCAGACCATGTTCCGATCCGACTTCTGTATTGTTGATTTTTATCCCATCATTTCTGAGTTGATTTAACAATTCCAGATCAACTTTTACTTGACCACCATCAACTCTCCAATTCTTATCACTTGTTGTCATTTCACGGTCCCCATTCAGAAAATGATCCGGACTGATAAGTAATATCTTTTTTACCTCTTCAGAAGAAGCCGTTAAATACATGGCTTCTAGTTTGTCAAGCGGTACCAAATGATGAGGTACAATCATGCCGTTTAGAGCGGTGTCTTCATAGACTTCCGCTCCTTTATAGACCGGTGTATTCAAGTGAATATGATCCTTACTCGAATAACCGATTAAACTGATCATGATCATAATCACAGGCCCAAGTGCAGAGAGTTTAATCATTTGTAACCTCTATGATTGTAGGATCTGTCATATCCAACTCTCGTCTATCGTACGATTGAATATAGGTAGACTCAACATGATAAGTTCCAACCTGAATCGCTCTAATATAATAACTGATTGAACCGCCTGTATTATCTCCATAAACAGACATTTTAATTTCTTGATTGATGTTATATACAGTATGTGATTTTTTATCCTTTTCACCGGCATATTCAAAACCAGCAGGTATTACATCTCTGATCACACCACCACCTCTAAACGGTTTTACATAATCATATTTGACTTCAACGATTTCACCAACCTTAACTTGCTCAGCCATGGTTCTTGTAACTTTATATATCGTTGACGAATAGTCTTCATAATCAAGACCCGTTACTTCAAATCGTTCTGTTACATACAAGTCATCTGAAACCTCTTTAAACGAGATGCTATCTGTGCCTTTTAAATTGATTTTATGTGCATTTAAATCCGGTAGTTCTACCACTTGGTCTGTTCCATTTAACTCGTACGTCAGACTTGCCTCATCAAACTCAACCGGTAATAAAGCAATGTAATATAGTTTTTCTAATGCCACCGCATCTTTTGATTTGAAATTAACTGTAAATTCTGTATCAAATCGATTATCTTCTAAGTCTATTTTTCTAGCCAAACTCCCCGCTAATAACTTTTCCTTATCTGACAAATCACTATAAAGCTGATCATCAAATATAGAAGTACCAAGCTCTACCGCTCTCGTTTTATCACCAAGTTCCAATAAAGCAAGTGCTATATAAAGTTTTTCAGCGCCTTCTAAGTCATGACTTTCCATAAACTTATCGATGCCTAATAACACGGGATCACCTTGAGCGGCAAGACCCCATAAGGTCATAGCTTTTTTAGAATAAGATAAATTCTCATCTTTTAGAGCATTTGTTAAATAACGCTTCATATCATTTTCATCAAATTGATCCACGCCTATGTTAGTCCCTAAGATCAAAGCAGTTGCTTCAACTGATGAATCATCCGTTCTCAGCATTTTAATACCACCATCATAATGTTGATATTCTTTTACATTAAACTCATCTGTATAGTTTTCAAAATATGATGATAACAGGCGATCTGCTTCAAATCCACCAAGTATCTCTTCAATTCTATAACGGCTATAACTTCTCACATTATAGATCTTTTTCATATAATCAAGAGCACCCTTATTATAAACTACCAGCTCAGTCTCTCTATCAGGATACACAAGTTCATAACTTGTTGTTAAAGGACCTTCTTTGACGTGGTTGAAGTTGACATAAGTATCTTTCACTTCGATATCTTCTTTTACGCCATCAATGTAACCATCCGTTTCACCTTCTACAATAACAGAATAATCACCTTTTTCTAACACACCAACCGGTAGACTTACATTTCCTTTACCTTGGGTGGTGAGCGTTGACTCAGTTAATACAATTTCATCTTTAAGCAGTTTTGATTTATAAACAATCTGGTCATCTTCTAACATCTCACCATCAGAGTTCAATGTTAAATAAACATCATCTCCGGTTAAATACTTTTTATTGTAAAGTGTTCTCACAAAGTATGGTAGAGAAACATATACATTACCTCTGATGTTTGCATATTCTAACTCTTTATTCACAGCCTGTAGCGTCAGTCTCCAGCTGGTCAAGTTGTCTGGTAATTTCACTTCAACAGATGCTTTTCCATCAACAACTTTAACCGTTTCAAAGTAAGCGGTGTCTTTAAAATCATCTCTGATATAATCTCCGTCACCACCTTCACCAGATTCAGCCATTGCTGCTTCATCTGTTGCAGCCCCAGAATAGGTCTCAACCAATATACCATCTGAGTAAATGAGTTGATGTAAATCATAACCGATATCAAAGTAATCTTCATACAAAGCAAAGAATGCTTCATCTACCACCGAGATATTTATAACACCGTTAAACGGCTTATTATCTTGAGTTATATTTAAATCAATAGTCATTTGATCTGACGGTCCGTACGCTTCTTTGTCCACTTCATACGTTAAATCATAAGCTAAAGTTTCATAGTCATATCTGAGCAGTTGACTGCCATACTCAGGTAACACATTAACTGTATTGCCATCATAATAAAGTGTTTTCACAAATACATTTGGTCTATAGTCTTTCACAAAGTCAAATTCATAAGTTGGATCATCGGTAAACTCATATGATAAAATACCATTTCTTAAGATCATATGAACAGCAAAGTCGTTTTTAGACTTCTCGATAGATTCTCCGCTTTTTAAGACTTCAAAAGTCACACGATCACCAACATCATAATTGTCTTCGAATTTTGAATAATTGTATAATCTATCATTATTGTAATAATAATATCTATACTGATTAAAATGGGTTCTTGTTGTTGTAATTTTCCCATTGGTATCATGGGTTCTGATTTCTATTTCATAACTATGTTCTTCTTCAATTGGGAATGTAAAGGCTCCCTGACCCTTTACAGTCTCACCTTTAACATTATCTAAGTAGTCTGTTTTTCTGTCATAATTGTATTTATCATACGACAGTTTATGAATCGGATCGTAAACCGTTTCCACAAATGTCTTTTCAGTATAATAATCTTTAATGATGACTTCGTATGAAACATCAACACTATCCCCTTTGATATTTTCATAGTTTTTACCATAGTTGCCATTAAAATTTGAAATATCGATCAGATTCGTTTCCAAATTAACAGTCGCCGTTTTTTCATCTGACGTTGTTTCGGTTTGAATCATTATGGTTCTCGGTAATACATCAAACCGTACTGTATTGTATAAATACGTATCTGTAGCACTATAATTTTCTGCTGAAATGTTGTACCGTCCGGGCTCCCAATCGGTTTTGGCTATATCAACTTCTAATTCAAAATCAATCATACCATCTGCATCCGTATTAAATCGATCAGCCGACTTTTGCGCGTCTGAATAATAGAAGTTAAGTCCTAACCCTTCGTATGGCAATTCATTAAAGTATTTGGCTTGTACAGAATAATTAATGGTTTCACCAGCAAATAAAAGGCTCTTATTCACATTTGATTTCAAATAAACTTCTGGCTTTTCAAAATCCTCTACAATCACTTCTTTGTATGCAATCATCGTATCGCCATGCATCATTCTTAATTGATAATAACCCTTATCTAAATCTGTTATATTCAGTTTAGCAGTATAAGATTGTTCCTCATCTAAAGATACAACCGTTTCAGTTATGATTTGGTCATCCCAGTATGGTGATAAGATCAACTTGACCTCATCTATAGGCTCGTCAGTAAAACTTCTTACAAAGCCAAATACGTTGATTTCATCTGTCATTTGATAAGCATTTCTATCTGTATATATAAACGACCAATGATCCATTGAACTGCTTTGATAATAACCATACATATCATAATACATATTCGGTTGTTCCGTTTTTACCAAGTAAGATTTCTCATCGATATTTATTTGATAAGCGCCTTCATAATCCACATCAATAAACGCTAAACCTTCAGCATCTGTTTTGCCAACTTCTATGTCATCATTTAAAATAATAGCATCTTTCGTTGGGGTTCTGTTTTCATTATCAATTACCCAGAACAATTCTCCATTGGTTGCTTTTGTATAATAAACCTGATGCGGGTCTACTTGCATAAAAACATATTGTTCAGCATCTTTATCTTTAATAACAGCAACATAACGTCCCGTGTTAAGTGATGGTAACGTTAAAAAGTTTCTGTAGTTATAAGTAAGTGGTTTAAGTTCTTCTTCATAGACAAGTGTATTAGAAGAAAGGTCCAAACTCTTTTGACTTTCATTAAACAATTCAAACGTTTCTTTAAAAACGTCAAAAGAAGGCATCTCATAAATCGCCACATTAAATTTATAACCATTCATCCAGTCATGTACTTTGAAAATAGATTCTTCGCCAGGTAATGTATTAAAAATTGTATAATAAACCTGATTGGAGAAACCATCGCTATACCCTGTTGTAAAAGAATAAGTATAATCCTCATTAAGTGTCCGTTCACCATCTGAAAGACCAGCCTTTAATGTCACTTCATACGTCACAAAATTACCGAATTCATCTGTTAAGAAAATAACTTTTTCTCCATCGTATTCAAATTGTCCTTTAACAGATGGGTTGATTTCAAAATAATCTTCTATATCATTTACAGATGTACTGTTAAAATAAAGTTCAATGGCAGTTCTTGCAGGCACATCAGTGGCTTTATCTCCTGGATAAGCATCATATACTTTTAAATTATCAATGATTTGAAATGCTTTTCCATAATCAAAAGCATCATAATTAAAT
>JABXKX010000377.1 GCA_013619035.1 Peptostreptococcaceae bacterium | reverse complement strand
GATCGTCGGCAGCGTCAGATGTGTATAAGAGACAGGCAGTAGAAGATATCAGTATAAATGGTTTACCAAAGTTAAATTATTTAAGTGCAGAACCTTCATCAAGTGAGATGACAGAAGGCATGGAAGATCAAATTATGACTTATTTTATGGAGGGATATGATGAAGATTAAATCGCTTTATACAGAGAGTTTTGGTAAATTTAAGAATGAGAAATGGGAAGAGTTTTCTGATTCGATCAATGTGTTTTATGGTGAAAACGAAGCAGGAAAATCAACTGTTTTTAAAATGTTGGTCCACTTATTATTTGGATTTAAGTCTATTAATAGAGAAAAAAATACTTTGGTCAATCAAGAAACCAATCAATTGAATATTGGTGGTCTATTGATGGGCAATCATAAAATACAAGTCGAAAGAAATTTGAAATCTAAGGCGTCATTGTCAGTTGTTGAACTTGGTAAACAACAGGTGTTAGAAAATGAAATATTAGAAGGTGCTGCACATATTGATAGAGCAACCTATGAGGCTGTATATGCTCTAGAACTATCTAAACTAAGTCATTTTAAGCATCAAACATGGCAGGACATTGAAGAGCTATTAATTCAACAGTACAGTGGTGATACATTTAAGTCGCCTAAACAAGTCTTAAGTCTTCTAGAAGATGAAATGAAAGCAATTAAAAAGAAAAGTGATCGTGGTAACTCTATAATAAAAACATTAGAAGAAGAAAGACGGAAACTCTTTAAGCAAAAGAAACATATACAAGGGCATTTAGAACTTGCTGATGAATTAGAAGAAAAATTAAATCGATTGGATCATAAAATTGAAGAAGTAAAAGCTACAAAATTACGTTTAGAGCATCAAAAAATGTTATTAACAGATTATCTGCCAATCATGAGATTAATAGATGAAAAACAAGTTTTAGAATCGAAACTGGAAGCATTTAAGAATTTGCGATCAGTAGATGAATTTCAGTATAAAGAAAAAAAGACTCAACTTAAAAAGATGTATGCTAAGTTAGAAGAAATCTCTGAAAGTATTGCAAAGTATGTCGCAGAGAAAAGACGACTATCTGAACGCGTTCAATCTTTTAATGTAACGGAAAATGAGTTGAAAGATATGATTCAAAAACATATGATGAGTGATGATCTTCTTCATGAAAAAGAGACGTTGGAAAAGTCTTTGGACTTAAAAGAACAAACTTTTAAGAAAGCATTCGAAGAAACCTTTGATGAAAGATATCAGATGAAACACTTTGAAGATGTATTATCACTTAATTATCTGAACATCAAATCTCTTGTGAAAGAGATAGAAGAAATCTACGATGAAATCAAAATTCTCAAAAGAAATAAACGTTCGACTACAAATGGCAGTTTGAAAGGTAGTTTTGCATTGATGGTTGTACTGGCTATCGCTGGAGGCGCATTAGCTTATTTCAATATCAATACATATGCTAATTATGGTGGGATTTTCTTAATAGGACTTGCTTTAACCAATTCGGTACATCTGATTCAAAAAAATAGAAATAAAGGTTTGGATGAAGACGATTTGTATTCTGATAGAGATGAATTGAGAAACCGATTGGTTTTAGAATTAAACGGTATTAAATTATCTAGTATAGCTCAAGAATTTATTGGTCAAGAATTTTTGTCTCAAGTGATGACTCTAAAAACTCAAGCAGAACATTTCTTATCTGAAAAAGCAATATACGAAACAAAATATGAACAGATGAATCAACTGGATAGTTCTGTGGAATCATATCTTCAGGAGCATGTGGGTGAGATTCTTAATAAAGCAAAACACTTTGATGATTTGATGACTCAGTTAAAAGAAAGTCAAAAGCATATCTCAAGAATTGAAGTCATCAATGGGCAGTTGGATGTCTTTAATGATCAGCTTTTAGATGTTGAAAAACAGTTAAATGAAGTGGAAGATTGGATTGTTCAAACTGAGAACCAATTAAAATCAGTTGGAGACGGTGATATAGCAATTGGTCTTGAAAAGTTAAATTCTAAAGCGCAAGATACTTTAAGATTAGATGAAATCATTAAACGATTGAGCACATCCGATTATTCTGAAGAGGTACTTAAATCGTTTAGATCAACATATACAGAGGATAAGTATCATGATCTTTCTTATATCAATACTGAAATAGAACTGATAACAACTGAGTTAAATGAGTTGATTATTAATCAAGGTGGTATTTTTAAAGATAGACAATTACTACTGGAACAGTCAGATGTGGCAAATGTTGAAAGCGAATTAAAATATATTGATGAACGTTTAATCAAAGAAAAACTTCACTATGATCGATTGATGTTAATGCATCATGTGATAAAAGAAACTGATGAGCGTTATAGAACTGAAAATCAACCAAGAGTTTATCAGCAAGCGAGTGACTATCTAGACATCATTACTGAAGGCAAATATACAAGTTTAGAAGTTGTAGAAGTTGAAGAAAAATCCAAAGTGAATTATGTTATAATGGTCACTAAGAAGGATCAAGGGGAATGTCAACTTGTGCAAGTGGATGAAACCTTTAGTATGGGTACTTTAAATCAAATATATCTATCACTTAGATTATCTCTAATTGATCATTTGGATCAAGGGCATGAAAAACTGCCAGTTTGCTTTGATGAATTATTGGTTAACTGGGATAGAGAACGCTTGAATCAAACATTGAAGATTATTGAAACCATAGGGCAACATCGACAGGTATTTGTTTTTACATGTCATGAATGGTTTGCAGAATCATTGAAATCGTTAAAGGGTACAAAAATATATCAATTATAAAGGGGTTTTATGGGTAAGTATTCTAAAGAAGATTATGAATTCGAAAAAAACAAACAAGAAATTTTAAAACTTACTCAAAATCGACATTCTATGAAGCAAGAGGAACATGCTTCAGTATGGGAGTTTGAAATTGAGGAGCATAGAAAAAGAAAGAGAAAAGAAAAATTCATGATGTTCGGGGCTAGTTGTGGGATACTCAGTATGTTGTATATTATGATTACAACCGTCTTAAACTATCTATAAAAAGGACAAAAAATGGAAAACAGAGTAAAAGTAGCAAAACGAGTCAGTATTATAACGGTTTTATGGAATACGATACTGTCTATAGTGAAAGTCGTTATTGGAACATTAGGTCATTCAGGGGCTATCGTCGCAGATGGTATTCATTCAATGACAGACGTGTTTACAACGATTATTGCATATGCAGGTGTACACCTTTCGGCAAAAAAAGCTGATGATGATCATCCATATGGTCACGAGAAATTTGAACCGGTTATGAGTAAAATATTAGCCACTGTTCTAATTATAACAGGACTTCTTATTGGTTATAATGGCATTAAAAATATGTTTAGAGCAGATGAATTGGTTAAACCAAGTACACTCAACTTGATTGCAGCAGGATTATCAATCGTTGTAAAAGAGTGGATGTATAGATATACCATAAAAGCTGCAGATAAGATCAACAGTTCAGCCTTAAAAGCTGATGCGTGGCACCATAGATCAGATGCTTTTTCTTCTATAGGCAGTTTAATTGGTGTTGGTGGTGCGATTTTAGGATTTAAATTCTTGGATCCTTTAGCCGCTGTGGTTATTTCTTTGATTATTTTAAAAATTGCAGTAGAGATTTACATTAAGTCAGTAGATGAGGTCATGGATAAATCAGCTGATGAAGAAACAACAACACTTATTAGAGAATGTGTTCACAATGTTGAAGGTGTTGTTGCGATTGATTTGTTATTAACAAGACAACATGCGTCAGTACTGTACGTTGATATTGAAATCGGTGTAAATGGTGATTTAAGCCTTTGGAAGGCTCATGCCATAGCAGAGAAGGTACATAACGTGGTAGAAGATGAAGTAGAGTCTGTAAAACATTGTATGGTACATGTTAATCCGTATTAATAAGAATCTCCAGCCTAGGCTGGAGATATTTTTTTGCCTAAATACAAACCATGTTCACTCATGCCTAGAATTGAAGGTTCTGTACAAAGGAGTTTATGATTTTCTAACCAATCACTAAATTGTAATGAATCAAGAGAATTGATGGCATCTTTAAGTAGTGTCTTCATACCATCGGTTCCGACATGGAAAGATTTTGATAAGTACAACTGGTTCATCTCTTCTTCAATTTGACTTGGTGAAGTGGCATAAAATAATTGATTGTCTTTATGATAACCATAATTCAGATAATCATTTACAGTTTTATTATCCTTACTAAACAATTCAAAATTTCTAAAGATATTTGCATATTTATTGACATAACTGAGACCGAAAACACCGTCGTATTTTAGAACTCTAAGACATTCATAGATACCTTGATTTCTTTTGTCTGAATCAATTTCATGATAATAAGCACCGAAGTTTAAAACAACATCAAAACTACCATCTTTAAACTGAGATAAGTCATTAACCGATAGGGTATGAGTTTTTTTCAATTGCGGGTAATATGATTGCATACGATCCACATTAACATCTAATAGATCACACGCAACAACGTTATAAGCTAACTTTGTGAGTGTATCTGCGTAGATGCCTGTTCCTGCACAGGCATCCAATATATAAGCTTCTTTGGGTAATATTTCTTTTAGAAAATGCATTGTAGTATAAAACTCAATGGTATTAACAGGTGATTTAGTGAGTCGGTTATTTTCATTATGTTCCAAATAGAATTCATCTATTGATTTGTTATAATCCATTAATTGACCTCCTCAACAACAAATCCACCTTTATCTAAAGCATCCAAAATGATTTTTAGATGGTCATGTCCATTGGTTTCAATTGTCACTTGTAGATTCACATGATGGAATCTATCCGTTGTTCTAAATTGATTGTGGTCAAGTTTAACAACATTGGCTTTATTGTCGCTGAGTATCTGTGAAATTTGAAGAAGTTGACCTGGTGTATCTGGAAGATCTACTGAGAAACAATAGATTCTACCTCTAGAAACCAAACCTTTACCAATAAGTGATGAAATAGTCACAACATCAATATTACCACCACTCAATAGAGAAACGACCTTTTTATTTTTGACATTCAATTTTTTAAGTCCTGCTAGTGCCAAGAGACCAGCATTTTCTGCAACGAGTTTGTGTTTTTCAACGAGCATTAAAAAAGCATCCATTAAATCGTAATCATCCACTATGATGATGTCATCAACATATTTTTTGATAAGTTCATAGGTGAGTACTCCAGGTTCTTTTACGGCAACTCCGTCTGCGATGGTGTCGACTTTGTTCAGACAGACTCTCTCATTCATACGAAGAGATTGTTTCATTGCCATAGCGCCTCGAGGCTCAATACCGATGACTTTAATATTGGGATTGCTTTCTTTGATGGCTATAGCGATACCACTGATTAAACCACCACCACCAACTGGTACCAATACATAATCAACGTCTTTAAGTTCTTCTATAATTTCTAATCCGATTGTGCCTTGACCGTAGATAATATCGAGGTCATCAAAAGGATGTACAAAAACATAGTCATGTTTTTTCTCTAATCTCTTTGCCTCTGTATAAGCATCATCATAGACATCACCATGCAATACAACTTCTGCACCGTATTTTTTTGTTGCTTCAACTTTAATAAGTGGTGTTGTTTTTGGCATGACAATTGTTGCTTTAACACCCAGTTCCTTTGCAGCATAAGCAACGCCTTGTGCATGATTTCCTGCTGAGGAACAGATCAGACCTTTACTTTTTTCTTCCTCGGTTAAGTGAGCGATTTTATTGAAGGCGCCACGGATTTTAAAGGCTCCTGTTTTCTGTAGATTTTCAGGTTTTATATACACTTGATTATGATACTCTTCACTAAAACCTGGACTGTAGATTAAAGGTGTTTTTAAAATTACTTCTTTTAACTGTTCTTGTGCTTCGTAAAGCTTTTCCAAATGTGACATATTATCCTCCTAGTATTGTGAGGATAGAAAAGAAATGAATTAAAAAACCCCGTCCTTATACAAAGGACGGGGTTAACCGCGTTACCACCTTAATTATTTGCAAAAATGCAAATCACTCACTTCAGTTCTATCAAACCTAAGCCTTTAACGAGGCTAATCGTTTACTCTTACTTAATTCAGAGTAAATGCTCAAGAGGGATGAGTTTATTCTTCTAGTATCGATTTTCACCAACCATCGACTCTCTAAATCTATGAATAGAATAAACGTGTCTCTATCAACGCTGTATTATTTAAATATTCTAACAATTTATATAACCTATGTCAAGTGTTTCAAATAAGTTATTTTTAAATAAATAATAAGTCATTTTCAAAGCAAATTTTGAAGATAATATGATAGAATGTAATGGGAAAGAACAAAGGAGGGAACTATGGATAGATTTAAGGATTTAAACTACGTTACAGAAGGATTAAAACCCGAAAAAGTATTAAGATTTTTTGAACAATTAAGCCAAATTCCAAGAGGCTCACATAATGAAAAAGAAGTATCCGATTTTCTAAAAGAATTTGGTGAATCACTAGGACTTGAAACGATTCAAGATGAAGTGATGAATATCATTATTAAAAAACCTGCTACAAAAGGTTATGAAAATGCACCAATTGTTATTTTACAAGGTCATATGGATATGGTGTGTGAGAAGAACGAAGACACAGATCATGACTTTATGAAAGATCCATTGAAATTATATCTAGATGGCGATTTATTAAAAGCTGAAGGTACAACACTTGGTGCTGATAACGGTATTGCTGTAGCCTATGCAATGGCAGTATTAGATTCAACAGATATCCCACATCCACCACTTGAAGTGATTGTGACTGTTGAAGAAGAGACTGGTATGGGTGGTGTTATTGGTTTTAATAAAGAAAATGTATCAGGTAAGTTATTGATCAATATTGACTCAGAAGAAGAAGGTGTATTCTTTGCATCTTGTGCTGGTGGTATTAGAGCTAATATTAAATTAAACATTCAAAAAGAGTCTACAGATATGCCTCAATACAAGTTGATGATCAAAGATTTAAAGGGTGGTCATTCAGGCTTAAATATTAAAGATGGTCGTGGTAATGCGATTAAACTTCTTGGTAGACTGTTGAATAATTTAACAACTGATTATTCTTTAGTTGAAATCTTTGGGGGATCTAAACCAAATGCAATTCCAAGAGAAGCATATGCTGTTGTTGGTACAAATGATTTAGATGGTTTAAATAAAGATGTGGAAAAATGGGCGGCTATATTTAATAATGAATTGGTTCAGACGGATCATTTAAAAATTGAAGTCATTAAAGTAGAAGCTCTAGACAAAGCATATACTGAGGATTTAAAAGCTAGAATAATCGAAACACTTGTTATGATGCCGTGTGGTATTCAAACAATGAGTTTTGCGATTGATGGATTGGTTGAAAGTAGTTTAAACATAGGTGTATTGTATGAAAAGGGTAATCAACTGATATTTGAATCTGCTATTCGTTCATCTGTTAAATCATTAAAATATAAAATTCTTGAAAGAGTAAAAATTCTTGCCATATTAGTTGGTGGTACACTAGAAACCATTTCGGATTATCCAGAGTGGGCTTATAATAATAATTCAATGTTACAAGACTTATTCAAAAAAGTTTATAAAGAAACGACTGGAAAAGAAGCTGAGATTGCTGCCATTCATGCTGGACTAGAATGTGGTTTCTTTGCTGAGAAGTTAACAGATACTGATGGTAGTGATTTAGACATGATTTCACTTGGACCAGATATGGCGAACGTTCATACACCATATGAGCAATTGAGTATATCTTCAGTTGAAAGAACATGGACATTTTTCCAAAATGTTCTAAAAGCAATTCAATAAAGTCAATAAAATAAGCCTAAAGATATAAAAATTGACCTTTTATGGTATCATAGAGTCAATAGAGAAATAGGAGGGCAGTATGCAGAAAAAAATAATTATGTTCCTTGTGATGATCGTTTTGGTCTTTTCATTTGTAGCATGTTCTAAAGATAAAGAAGCTGAGGACTTACCACTAAATGAAGAACTGGTAAAATTAATGCCAACAGAAGGATTCAAATGGGCCTATAATGGTGCAGCAGAATACTATCATGAAATGGTGTTGGACTCTATTACATCTGACGAAAAGCAAGCAATATATAAAGTCACTGGAGAAGTTCAAGATGTTTCTAGTGGTGAAACCAATAAAAATTATACGATAGAGCTTTATTATGAAATTGATGGTAATTCAATCAAACAAAGAAAAACAGCAGAAATGATGTTGGATTCTGAATATGATGTATTAACACTGATTCAAACACCGTTAGAAAAAGGAACAAAATGGTCTGAAGAAGTAAAAGATCAGTCAGGTAAAAAAGTAACTATTGATGCAGAAATAATTGATGTTGAAGAGAAAGAACAAGGTCTGGTTTACAAAGTATCTTACAAAGATAAGAAATCTGGTTATTCTGAAAGTCGTAAGATCATGGAAAAATATGGTGTTATCGCATTTACAAAACTTGTAGAAATAGATGGAAAAGCATTTCCATATGGTTATGGTCTTTATGGTTTAGGATCTGGCTACATAGCAAAAACGGAGCCGACTGATTCTACTGATACAACAGACACAACTGATACTACTGAGGGAACTGATTCAGCTGAAGGAACAGATTCAACAGATTCGACTGAGACATCAGATTCAACTGATAATACTGATTCGAGTGAATCAACAGAAAGTTCGGATTCATCAAATGAAACGGATTCATCTGAGTCTTCGAGCACTGATGAAAAAGAAGTCATTAAAAATAGAATGATTGATTTTAATGATGCATGGATTGAATTTGTTAACACCAATGATCAAAGTTACTTTAATTACATTACATCTGATGGTATTGCTTATAAGAATGCAAAAGGATTTAATCGTACGGGTTTAACTGAAAAGTTTTTAGACATGCGTGTGAATCAAATTAATATTGCTGGAAATACTGCAACTGCGAAGGTGTATGAAGAAATTCAAAAAACAAAAGATGGCAATGTAACGGTAGCTAAATACAATTGGATTTATAATTTAGTAAAGAAAAATGGCGTATGGCTAATTGATGGCTATAAAAAACAATAAGTAGGTGTATGATGGCAAGGCTAAAAGTAAAATTATTTGGAATTCCCGAGGTTAAGTTTGATGATAAAGAAGTTAACTTTCCGTTTAAAAAAGCAGATGCATTATTTTACTACTTGCTATTGGTTAAAAAGACCACTAGAGATCATTTAGTGAATTTATTCTGGGCAGATTCTGAAGAGAATGTGGCAAAGAAGAATTTAAGAAATGCAATCTACATCATAAAAAAAACATTAGGCGTTGAGGTGTTTTTATCACCTCAACGTTCTATGATTGAACTCAATCCAGAAATAGAACTAGATTTGGATATTGATGTGTTCTTAAGGGATGACGAAGTGGCTGTTGATGTATACTGTGGTCCGTTAATCGAAGGTATGAATATTAAAGGTTGTGAAAACTTTGATAATTGGTTAATCAATCAAAGACAGTATTATGAGACGTTATATATACAAAAAGCACTTAATATCACCTACAAACTTTTTGATAATAAACAATACAAATCAGTTGAAAAGTATTGTCAGAAGCTTATTAAAATTGATCCTTTTGATGAATCAATCTATCGTATGTTAATGAAAAGTTATTTTGAATCCGGACGATATGATAAAAGTATGACGTTATATGATGAATTGGTCAGACTACTCGACGAGGAATTGTCGATAAGTCCTGATGATTTGACAGTTGATTTATACGATATGATTATTCAAAAAAGATCACAGGTCAAAAAGAAATCCAAAAAAGAAACGGATAGATTCTTCTTTGGTAGAAAATTACCTTTAGAAACACTCATTGCTAATTATCAGTCTTATCTTCGTGGGAAAGAATATTCTCATTACTTAATCCAGGGAGAATTAGGTGTTGGTAAAACGGCTTTGATGAATGAACTGATCTTACAACTCAAATCTGATGATGTTGAAGTGGTAAGAGTTTTTTGTTATCAGGCTATAGAAGGCTTTAACTTAAAAGCCTGGGATGATTTAATTGAAAAATTAGGTGCTATTGTAGATCAATACAATATTGATATACCTGAGTTTGTAAAGTTAGCTATTATCTCGACATTTCCATCTTTCGGAAAAAGAGGATCTGTTACGAGCAATCGAAAGAAAGATGAACATGTTTTTAGAAAAAGAACTGTTGAAAATGCTATCTATGAATTAATAAAAATTATAACCAAAGCCGTTAAATTATTATTAATATTTGAAGATATTCAATGGTTAGATGAACCGAGTCAAATTATGCTTAAAAAGCTAATAAATGAACGTTATGGTGATAATCCTGTGGTTTATGTGACGTGTAGAAATGCCCATGGTGATACGATTGAACGGTTTATTTCGGAATTCAGTTCAAGAGCAATTATCAGTAGAATCCAATTAGAGAGGTTTACTGAAAAAGAAACCCTTGAGTTCATTCATGCGTATACAGGTAATAAAGATGATAAGTTACTCGATATGGTTTATCCTGAAACAGAAGGAAATGCATTCTTTATTATAGAACTACTAAATAGTATGAAACATGATGAATTTAATGTACTCAGTTCAAAAGTTAAGGATGCTATGAAACATAGATTGTTAAATATCTCAAAAGAT
>JABXKX010000347.1 GCA_013619035.1 Peptostreptococcaceae bacterium | reverse complement strand
GACTTTTCAGATACTGAAGTTATTATTTTTACAGGATATGGATCTGTTCAAAATGCTGTAGATGCAATGAAGAAAGGGGCTTTTAGTTATTTTATTAAAAGTCATGATCCTGATGAGCTGATTATTGAAATAAAAAAAGTAGCAAAACTTCGACGTTATATTAAAAGAAGCGCTCAGAAGGCTTCAGATTTTGTGTTTGAAACTAAAAATCCTGGATTTAGAAAAGTATTGGATACGATTGAAAAAGCTTCAAAAACAGATGTTAGCATTTTATTATTAGGTGAATCGGGTGTTGGTAAAGAAATTCTAGCTCAATACATTCATCAGTTAAGCCCAAGAAATCAAGAAGCATTTGTACCTGTAAACTGTCATGCATTCTCTGAAAGCCTTTTAGAATCAGAGTTGTTTGGACATGAAAAAGGTGCCTTTACAGGTGCTAATGAAATGAGAATCGGAAGATTTGAAGCTGCTGATTATGGGACTCTCTTTTTAGATGAAATTGGAGATACAACCTTAAATATTCAAGCGAAACTCTTAAGATCACTAGAATCGAAAGCCATTGAACGAATTGGAAGTAATCAGTTACGAGAAATTGATTTCAGATTAATTTGTGCGACAAATAGAGATTTGAATACTTTGATTGAACAATCAGAATTTAGAGAAGATCTGTTTTATAGAGTCAGTACCATTGCAGTGACAATTCCACCGCTGAGAGAAAGAAAAGAAGATTTGCCAGCTTTGATACAATATTTCTTTGATAAAGTTAAGAATGAAATGAAGAAAGATATTGTACATATTGAAGAGTTGGTGATATCGAGACTCCTTCAATATGACTATCCAGGTAATATACGTGAACTGAGAAACATTATTGAAAGGTTGATTGTATTATCTGAAAATGGTGAAATACTTGCAGAGGATTTACCAGAACATTTTAGTGGCGAACCTACAGAAGGAGAAACATTAAGAAGTTATCGTGATCAGGCAGAGAAAGTATTTATTATCAAAACACTTGAAGAAAATAAATATAATATGACAAAATCAGCTGAACAACTTGGGATATCGAGAAGACAACTGTTTAATAAAGTAGAAAAATATAAAATTGAGAAATAAATTTCCGA
The DNA here is from genome assembly GCA_013619035.1 of Peptostreptococcaceae bacterium. Next base: position 9,566 of record JABXKX010000347.1, on the reverse strand, counting down.
CGGAGTGAGCAAAAAAATGCTCACTCTTTTTTATGTTACAAATATGTAACCATTGGAAGCAGTAGGAAAACGTATTCATAGAAACTTGGCATCACTCTTGCAATATGTATAGATGGTATTGCTAGATAAAGGGGGACAAAATGGAAACATTAGAAAAAGTCGTTAGTTTTATTAATGGATTGGTTTGGAACAACTGGTTGATAGGTATGTGCTTATTGAGTGGTTTATTCTTCACAATTGTCACAAGATTCTTACAAGTGCGACACATTAAAGAAATGGTAAGATTGTTATTTAAAGGTGAATCATCAGAAAGTGGTGTGTCTTCATTCCAGGCATTTGCAATTTCTATTTCAGGTCGTGTTGGTACTGGTAACATCGCAGGCGTTGCTACAGCCATCGCATTAGGTGGTCCAGGTGCATTGTTTTGGATGTGGGTTATTGCATTTGTAGGTGCAGGATCAGCGTACGTTGAATCAGCATTGGCACAAATTTATAAGGAAAAACAAAATGGAGAGTACCGTGGTGGACCCGCGTATTATATTGAAAAAGGTTTAGGACAAAAATGGTATGCTGTTTTATTTGCAGTGATTACAATGCTTGCTATGGGTCTATTTATGCCAGGTGTTCAATCAAACAGTATTGCATTAGGTATGGAAGAAGCATTTAGTATTTCTCCTCTTATTACTGGTATTGGTATCGTTGGATTTTTAGCATTAATTATTTTCGGTGGTGTTAAAAGAATTGGTAAAGTAGCAGAAATTGTTGTTCCGTTTATGGCAATTGCATATATTCTAGTATCATTAGTTATTATTGGTATGAATGTTACTGAGTTACCAAGTGTATTTAAATTAATTATCACAAGTGCTATCGGAGTTCAACCAGTATTCGGTGGTTTGCTTGGTTATGCAGTACTTTGGGGTGTGAAAAGAGGTATTTACTCAAATGAAGCTGGTCAAGGTACTGGACCACATGCTGCTGCAGCTGCAGAAGTAACACATCCAGTAAAACAAGGTTTGGTTCAAGCATTTTCAGTATATATCGATACATTATTTGTATGTTCAGCAACTGGATTTATGATTATTATCACAGGTATGTACAATGTTATTGGTCCGGGTGGAGAATTCATAGTAAATCAGATTGGTGATGTTTCAATTGGACCAGTTTATACACAAATGGCAGTTGAATCTGTATTCCCTGGTTTCGGTTCAATATTTGTTGCTATTTCACTTCTGTTCTTTGCATTTACAACAATTATGGCATATTACTATATTGCAGAATGTAATGTGGCATATTTAACAAAAGACAATGACAACAAATGGTTAATCAATGTATTAAGAGTTGCACTTTTGGGTGCTGTATTATTTGGTGCTGTACAAAAGGCAGAAGTCATCTGGGGTATCGGTGATATTGGTGTTGCATTGATGGCGTACTTAAATATTGTAGCGATTGTTCTATTAAGAAAACCAGCACTGGTTGCACTTAAAGATTATGAAGAGCAAAAGAAAGCAGGCCTTGATCCAATTTTTGACCCTATTAAATTAGGTATCAAGAATGCTGATTTCTGGGTAGACCGTGCCGTTGAAACAGATGATTATGTAGAAAAGGTTAATTAGAATTGATTCAAAATAAATTCAATGAGAGGCCAGTGTATACTGGTCTTTTTTGGTGTCATCGTATTGTAAAAGAAGAAAATATTTTATTTTGATATAATAAAGTAAAAGACACTAAGAAAGGTTGTGATAGATTGGATATTATTTTAAGATTAGAACAAGTAAAAGACATAGACATTGTAGAACAGTTAACTAGAAAAGCGTTTTGGAGAGATGAAAGAGTCGAAAAAATTGGTATAGGATGTGATGAACATTACTTAGCTCACACACTTCGTATGGCACCTGAGTTTGTTAAAGAACTCAACTTTGTTGCAGAGATAGATGGTGAACTGGTGGGTAATATTATGTACAGTTTAGCCCATGTAGAATTAGAAGATGGTTCGTTACATGAAGTGTTAAACTTTGGTCCCTTAAGTGTTTTACCAAGTTTTCAAAAACAGGGGGTTGGTAGTGCTTTGATGCATCATTCTTTAGAAGTTGCGAAAAGACTTGGATATGGCGCAGTTATCTTCTTCGGTCATCCAACTTATTATCCTAGATTTGGATTTAAAGAAGCAAAAGAATTTCATATTACAACAAAAGAAGGTGAAAACTTCTCAGCATTTATGGCGATGGAATTAATTGAAGGGGATTTAGCTGATAAACAGGGTAAATTCCATGAGTCGCCATTGTTTGAAGTCAATAGCAAAGAAGCAATTTTATATGATAAGCAGTTTCAGAACCCTTTAACAGATGGAGAAAATAATGATTAAACTAATAAATGATCCAGTAATAAAAAGTGAGATTTGTCTTAATGTATTAAGAGATTTACCAGAATGGTTCGGTATAGAAGAATCACTTCTTAATTATGTAGAACATGTTAAATCATTAGAGTTTATCTGTTATGAAGTCAATCAGAAGCCTGTGGGTTTTGTTGCGCTTGAAGATACGAGCCCAGTTAACTATGATATGCATGTTTTAGGTGTCTTAAAATCACATCATGGACAAGGTATCGGTTCAAAGTTATTAGAGTATGCAGAAAAGTATGCAAGAAAGAAAAGTAAGAAGTATATGACGGTCAAAACATTAAGTGCAGACCATAGTGATCCTAATTATAAAAAAACAAGACGTTTCTATGAACAAAAGGGTTATGAACACTTAGAGGTATTCAAAACCTTATGGGATGAATATAATCCGTGTTTGCTGATGATTAAATCTTTACATCATTCTATTTTAGAAATATCTGATACATTAAGACTTAGACAAGTAGAAAAAAGTGATTACAAAACAGCTATAAAGTGGTATTCAAATGAGAATATTTTATGGTATTCAGAGAATAGAAAAGAACCCTATAGTATGGCTGAGATTACAAATATGTATGAGTATCTTTCGAAAAATGACACTCTATATTTCATAGAAATCTTTGAATCTTACTGGAAACCCATTGGTGATGTGACGTTATCTAGTGATAGAATGCCTATGATTATATGGCCAGAATATCAAGGCAAAGGCATTGGGAGTCAAGTACTTAGTTTCTTATTAGACCACGCAAGAACTCTTGGTTATGACCGTATAAAACTAAGTGGTATCTATTTATACAATCATAACTCATTAGCAACGTACAAGAAACAGGGTTTTATTGAAACACATCGTGATAAACAAAAGATTTATATGGAGAAAATACTGTGTGAAGAACAGACTGGGAAATAGTAAAACGATTATAAGGTGCTTCAAAAACCTTGGTCATACCCCGTTACATCTATTACGAGGAGAACTATGGATATTAAAAATAAAAAAATGATATTCTTTGATATGGGAAATACTTTGCTAGATTTTCATATAGGGCAATCAGATGATGAAAAAGATAACTTAGGTTTAATTGCAGTATCAAAGTATTTAGAGTCTGTTGATATTAAACTTAGCTTAAGTGAGATTAGAAAGAGGTTTCTAGAACCACTTTACAGTCAATTTCACTTACGTGTGAGTGAGCTAATCGAAATAGATGTAGACCCGTATTTAGATCATTTAGGTCAATTAAGCGAACACCAAAAACAAGAGGTATTAAGAGCTTTTTATAGTGAGTATAAGAAAACAGTAGTTATTAACGAAGGTGCATTAGAACTATTAAAACACTTTAAAAATGCGTCTTATAAAATAGGAGTCATTTCAAATTGTTTTTTACCAGCATTTCTATATAAAGAGATTTTTGTTGATAAGGGATTAGATGACTACATCGATGATTATACATTTTCTTATACCTATGGCATCAGAAAACCTAATCCAAAGTTATTTGAAATAGCTTTAGAGAAAAATCAACTTCGATCAGATGAAGCACTTATGATAGGTGATGGATTAAAACCTGATATCAGTGGTAGTGGACAGCTTGGTATAGAATCTATTTGGTATAATAATAAAAACAAAATCAATCATGACCATATAAAAATGTTAGGTGAAATCAAGAATTTTAAGGAGTTATTAAAATTCAATTGAACGAATCATAAGAAATCTGGAAACCGATTATTCGATTGGTGAGTATAACCATTTGATAAAGATCATGAAGATGTTCATAATGGTTCATCTCTGTTTCGGTTAATTGCCTTTGGAATTGTGGTAGAATCAAAAAAAATAGCAATAAAAGTGAGAGTTTAGATGATTTCTAAACTCTTTTTAATTTGTTTCTAATCTTCTCACTGTATGATAATCATAAGGAGATGATATTATGGCAGAAAAAATAAATGTAAATGAAACGATTGAAAAAGTAACCGAAGAGAAACTAGAATCAACTGAAAATCAAATAACTGATTCTGAAACAGTAAATACCATCATTGATGAGGCTGAAGCAACTATTGAAGAACCTAAAAAAATATTTGAAGAACTTAAGACAATATCCGAAGAACCTAAAGTAGAGATTGTAAACGAACCTGTAGAAAAACCAACTAAGATAAAGAAGCATCTTGAAAAACCGCTGACTAAAAAAGAACGCCGAATACGAGATAATAAAGAAAGAAAACATGAAAAAGCTTTTAATAAGAGAGTCTTTAAAGAGAAAGAACAACGTTCTTTAAAAGTCAATATTATGATTGGTCTTCTCATTACATTTGGTATTTTAATGCTGTTCAAATATGTTTTAAACATTGATATGACGGTTATACTCAATACCTTTTTAAAACCTTCTATAGGTATTAGTGTAGGATTGATTGTTTTATCTTTCGTGATTATTCTAACTGATCGTACCAATGGGTTATCATCTCCAGATCCAATCACGGATTACTTTATTATCAATAGAGGTAAGATTGGCAGCAAAGCAGATAAAACACATATGTCGAGAATCAACAGTCGATTTATTATGGTGACATTACTTAAGTTGTTTAAAAAAGAACAGATTGCGATTGTCAATGAACGTATTATTTACGGGACTATGGATGGTGAGTTATCAAAAGATGAAGTCGCTCTTTTGAATTTTATGTTAGATCACAATATTACATCAGTAAGTGAGTTTGTTTCAGTAATTACTGAAGAACATCCCGGTAAAAAGTATGGCATTTTAGGAAAAAAAGATCACCTATACGGTGTTTACAAAGAAGCGATTCTTACGATGGCAAAAGAAAAACATTATATCAATCAGTCTATCAATAAAGCAAAATTATTATTAAGATCTGGCGCTGTCATTTTTGGTGTTATTGTGATTGCATTAGTCTCAAAAGGTCAAGGGACAGTTGAAATGATTGCTATATATGGTCTTCAAGCGATTGTTTTATTTGCGATTGGCCATTATATTCATGCACATTCACAAGGTGCACATCATCGTATTGCTCAACTTAGAAAACAAAAAAAACTGCTACAATCCAATAAAGCTGATGTTTATACAGCATTTATATATAACTATCTTTTTAAGAAAGAAGCAAAATCTTTAAAGCGTATTCAAAAGTTATATGAAGCTGGGGCAATGTCACCACAGGAATACACTAAATTCAGCGAAACATATAATGGATTTAACTATATACTCGATACTGTAAAACTTGAGAAATAAGATTAAAATGATTTGAAGTACCGGTAATTTCTAAAGAGATTATCGGTACTTTTTATCGTAATTTAAGAGAAAGGAAGAGATACTCAATTATCATTTTAACCAATTAGGGCATCAGACTTAAACTAATTCGTGAACAGAACTTACTGTTAAGATCACTGAATAAAGAATTAAAAACGATATAAGGTACTTTAAAGGAATTTGATGGTCATATGGCTTGAGGATGATGCATTAATGACTTTAAAAGACCTATCTAGAATTGTTGAAGATTCACTTCGTGCGAATGGTTTATCTGCAAAATAAAATCGGAGCTGATGACTCAACTCCAATTAGCTACTTCTAAATATACAGTTAGACTAGAGAGTATCATCTCTAGTTTTTTATTGGTAATATCAAAACAAATCGACAACCGTTGGTGTAATTAGAATCAATGGTAATATCACCATTATGGTTGATCATAATTTGTTTGGCTATAGATAAACCCAGTCCAGTACCACCTAAATTCCTATTTCTAGAGCTTTCTACTCTAACCATAGGATTGAAGATTGTTTGGTGATAGGTTGTTGGAATTCCTATGCCTGTATCTTCTACTGTTATTTTTATTTCGCGATCTGTTGACTCTACACCTACAGTTAGATCAAATGACTTATGATTGTAGTTGATGCTGTTTTGAAGTAAATTATCGAGTACACGATAGAATTTCATACGATTGAGTTGAGTATAAATCGGCATACTTGGTAAATTAAATTGATAATTGATATGAAGTGTTTCAAATTCATTTACATATTCAATGAGTTTTAATCGAATAACCTCTACAATATCTAGACGTTCAGTAAGCATATGTTGGTAATCCATATTGAGTTTTGTAAAATCAAATAATTCATCTGTTAGTGCTGCAGCAGTTAATCCGTATTTGTTGATAATCTCCAATGATTGTCTGAAATTTTTATCCTCAATGGGCTGATTAAGCAACATTTGAGAGTACCCAATCACGTTAGTAAGAGGTGTTTTGATATCATGTGATAAACTTAAAATTAACTGATTTCTTTCGTTCTCAAGTTGTTTACGACGCTCGATTTCATGTTGGAGTTGTAAACTCATATGATTGATATCGTCTCTAATATCATCGAGTTCATTTGAGGTTTCAAATTGAATGGTATGATTATAGTTACCATTTGAGATCTCTTTTACACCTTGGCTGATCAACTCTAAAGGACGAATGATATTTTTCCCTGTTTTCTTAGCGAGAAAAATTGTGAAGATTATAAATGTGATAATCGCGACAGATACAATCAGAATAACAAATATCATATTGGTGGTAACGGGTGCTAAATAAAGCAAGAAGATATACTCAGCATCATCACTTTCAAAAATGTAATAGGAGTATTGATCTTCATTATTATATATCGTTTCAAATTCTAAACTATCGAGTTGATCATTTTTTCTAAGGTCATAATTATACACATCTACAACAGTATAATCGTTGTCAAATACAATTAGGAAATCCTTTTTTTCTAAATTTTGTTTGGATAGGGCATAATCAAATCCACTATTATAATCAAAGAGGAATTGATCAATGTCAAATATCGAATTATTTATTTTACTGTTTGTATAGGTCAAGTCTAAAAAAAATGTGGTTAAACCAAGTGTGATGATAATGATCATTATGAATATATAGTTTTTCAGAAGTTGTCTAGAAATATGTTTTAATTTCATAATTTCTCCATTCTGTATCCCAAACCTTTAATTGTCTTGATATATTTTGGATGTTTAGGATTTTCACCAAGTTTTTCTCTTATCCTAGAGATATGAACCATGATGGTATTGTCATCTCCAAAGTATTCAGCATCCCACACTTGTTCGTATAATTGTTGCCTTGTAAAAACCTGACCAACATGTTCTGTAAAAAACCATAGGAGTTCAAATTCTTTGACACTTAAATTTAGACATTCTCCATTAAGTGTGGCTTCAAATGTAGATTTTTGCATACTAATATCACCATGACTAATAGTATCACTTACTTTACCTACTGGATTTGAGTAGTTTAGATACCGTCTAAGGTGAGCTTTACATCTATAAATAACTTCGATAATACTAAAAGGTTTTGTGACATAGTCATCAGCACCTAACCCTAAAGCCCTCATTTTATCCATATCCTCATCGCGAGCAGTTAAAAATATAATAGGGATAATGCTACTTTTTCTTATATGCTCGAGTACTTCAAATCCATCTTTTATAGGTACCATGACATCTAAAATAGCCAAATCAAAACTCTTATCAAACAGGTTAATTGCTTCTAGTCCATCAAAAGCTTGTATCACATCATATCCTTCTGCTTGAAGTTGCATTGTTATTAAATTGTTGATACCTAGATCATCTTCTAATATTAATATCTTTGATTTCATAAATATTTCTCCTTAGATATACTTTAACATATTTTCATTTAGAATCTATCTGTAAAGTTGGAATTAAGGTTAAATTAAGAGTGACTTTAAGGTGAATTAAGTTTTGGGAGTTAAACTGGAAGTAGGTTATCAAATGAGATTTAGGAGGTCACATGAAAAAAATTGGAATAGTGATTTTAATTGTAACGATGATGTTGGTAGGATGCCAAAGTAAAACGGATGAGACAAGTAAAAAAGATGAAACCACGATTGAAGTAGCTGAGGATAATACAAATGATTCTTCTGTTGAGGAAACGGGATTTGAAAACATCAATGAAAAAAATCCAGTTGCGGGACAAATATTAAAAGATATCTCAGCAACCGATATTGAAGGCAATTCAATAGATGAAACGATATTTAATGGACATAAAGTAACGGTTCTAAATTTATGGGCAACTTGGTGTGGACCGTGTGTTGAAGAAATGCCAGAGTTTGAAGAAGCATCAAAAACTTATAAGACGGAGGATGTACAATTTTTAGGACTTATTATTGATTCTGAAGATGATGAAGTAAAAGACTTATTAAAACAATTGAGTATTACTTATCCTCAAATAAAAGCAGATGAACAACTAAAAGAACAAATTATAAAATCTTTCGATTATGTGCCAGTGACATTGTTTGTTGATGAAAATGGTAAAATTCTAGAAAATTTTGTACCAGGAGGTACTACAAAAGAAGCCTTAGAAAAAATGTTGGATGGTATGTTAGGTGAAAAATAAACTGTCATATTTCTTATTAATAATGAGCGCTGTGCTGATGGGAATTGGTATACACCGTCATGAAATGACAATGGTTTTAAAAAAAGCAATTAATATATGCCTTGAATGTATAGGAGTAGGCTAATGAAGAGGATATGGATTCAAATCTTATTTTTTATCAGTTCAAATGCTTATATCAAAGGCTTTATTGAGGGGAGGATATTCAAAGGCTCTTCTAAAATAATCTGTGTACCTGGCTTGAATTGCTATTCTTGTCCTGGGGCACTAGGTTCTTGTCCTTTGGGGTCGCTTCAATCTGTGATGGGCAGTATGAAATACCAAGTCTCATTTTATATCTTAGGACTATTAATGGCATTTGGCACATTACTTGGACGATTCGTATGTGGCTTCTTATGTCCCTTTGGTCTCATCCAAGATCTGCTTTATAAAATAAAAACAAAAAAGTTTAAATTGTTTAAACCACTAAAATATATGAAATATGGTATTCTGATATACTTTATTATACTAATACCTACCGTCTTTACAAATAAAGTTGGTATGGGTGATCCGGGGTTTTGCAAGTATATTTGTCCTAGTGGCACATTATTTGGTGCCATACCATTATTGTTAAAAAATCCAGGATTAAGATCTGCATTAGGTGTTTTGTTTTCTTGGAAAATGTTTGTTTTGATATCAATCATAATAGGATCAGTTTTTATTTATCGTATATTCTGTCAGATGTTATGTCCACTTGGACTAATATATGGGTTGTTTAATAAAGTGAGTTTTTATGGTTATACATTAAATT
>JABXKX010000057.1 GCA_013619035.1 Peptostreptococcaceae bacterium | reverse complement strand
TCAATTCCTTGATGACCTTTGACAGAAAGTTTATAACTTCCTTGTCCAATTCTCTCAAACCAGCCATAATAATTTTTATATAAAATTTGTCCTGTTTTACCAATACGTGTGATATCTTTTATATCTTTTGGAGATGCTTCTTCAAATTCTTTTAAAGCAGTTGCTACCGCCAAAGAATCTTCTCTATAAGATGTTACCTGTTTCACTTTTGTGGTCCCACCAACATTATCCATTATACCAGTTCTATTGTTGACTTCTTTGATAATGGCTTTCTTTTTCTTATGATTCTTTTTACGATTAAACTCCAGGGGATGTTGTTCTACCACAACTCTAGTACCTGACTTTAAGATACTGACTGTTATTAATCCCAATTCTAAACGTTTAATTAAATGTACAATTTCTTTGTACCTCTTATTAATCGATTTAGGCTTAAAGATTGCGACATACACGGAGTCAATCATTTTTTGTCTATCTATAGCTTGTAAGATCAACTTTAGATTAAAAGTAGGTTTTAACTCTATAGCTATGAATTCATTTTCTTTTGAAACCACCATATCAATGTTCTTTACTTCGCCATTAACAGAGTAACCATTCTCAATAAAAAACGCCTTAATCGGCTCATATAAATCAGATTCTTTTAATTCGTTTGACATTGTTCACCATACCTTTTCTATCCTTCTAATTATATATGAAAATGACTTAGAAAACAACATTTGAAAATATACCAAATAAGTAAAATAACTATATTGATTCTTTATTACCTCTATCTATGACTACTTTAAATATAGACATCATTCGACTAATAACCATAGTTTCATAAAACACAAAAACTGCCTACACATTGTTGTAGACAGTTTACCTAAGTATCAAAACACTCTAATCATCATAACGATCAAATACACTTTCCCAGTTATCCGATTCAATATCTTTTGTATCCGATATCGTCACTAGGTTTAGATCACTTGCCGAACATACCTCTGATTTTATTAAGTTATCTCTCAGGACTAAATAAAGTTCACAATAAGTTGTATCTCTATAAGGATTTACAAACAATATACCAATTCCAAGAGCCAATCCTCCTAATAGGTACCATCCAATAAATGATAAGTCTAATACAAACATATCCATTTTATGTCCTTTAGTCATTTTATTACTTAGCTCAATCGCTCTTGATGGTGATAAATTAGGATTATCTGCTAATAAGTATGGTACAAATCTATAGGCATATGATTTAATAATGCCTGGAATAATCAAACACAATATCCATAAAAACAAAAGAATACTTCTATATAACATAGAGACAATTACATTTCCAATATGCCCTGATTTAAAAGCAAACTTCACATGGTTTATGTTTGAATCGCCTTCACTGGCTCTAATAAAGAACTTTCTACTGCCTACTTCTAATCCATAACCTATGAAAATTCTGAGTGCAATAAAAAGTATCACACCTAGAAAAATTATACTACCGATTAACAATACTTTTTCTAAATCAAATTGCGAATTCCCAACAGTGTAATTGGTTCCAGAACTAGAACTACCGCCACCGTCGCCACCACCTACTAATACTATAATGAGACTAACCAAAAATGCTTTCCAGTAATTTTCACTTAAAACTTTTTTAGCACGTGTTTTCAACTCTAATCTTGTCCACATAATATCAACCTCCTAATTAAAGTATACTACACTAATCATACATAAATACTTTTCTTACATGAAAATGAAGATTTTTGTACTAAAAAATCAGTCTTAAAGACTGATTTCTTAGGGTATAACTATTTATATAAAGGATACTTATCACATAACGCCTTTACTCTTTTTTTAGCATCTGATAAATCCTCATCTAAATGACTTAAAGCATAATCAATAATATCTGCTATCTCATCCATATCTTCTACGACAAAGCCTCTAGTCGTTACAGCAGGTGTACCGATTCTTAATCCAGATGTTACAAAAGGACTTTCTGTTTCATTTGGTACTGTATTTTTATTGGTAGTGATACCAATTGTATCTAATAATTTTTCTGCAACTTTACCAGTAACCCCTTTATTTCTTAAATCAACCAACATTAAATGGTTATCTGTACCACCCGATACCAGTTGGAATCCTCTTTTGGTAAACGCATCTGCTAATGCTTTTGCATTATCTAATACTTGTTGTTGATATATTTTGAACTCAGGTTGTAACGCTTCTAAGAAACAAACTGCTTTACCAGCAATTGTATGCATTAAAGGACCACCTTGAATACCAGGGAATATCACTTTATTGATTGCTTTTTTATATTTATCCTTACAAAGAATTGCACCACCTCTTGGACCTCTAAGAGTCTTATGAGTTGTTGTTGTTACGAAATCTGCATATGGTACTGGATTCTGATGAAGTCCTGCAGCAACTAAACCAGCAATATGTGCCATATCTACGAATAAATAAGCACCAATTTCGTCAGCAATTTTTTTAAATGCTTCAAAGTCAATTGCTCTTGGATAAGCACTTGCACCTGCTACTATCATTTTAGGTTTTTCTTTAATTGCTAATTCTCTAAGATTCTTATAATCGATATATCCATTTTCGTCAATTGAATATGAAACAACCTCATATAATTGTCCTGAGAAATTAACAGGAGCACCATGAGTTAAGTGACCACCATTAGATAAGTCCATTCCTAAAATCTTATCACCAGGTTTTAATACTGCCATGTAAACACCCATATTCGCTTGAGAACCTGAATGTGGTTGAACATTGGCATGATCCGCTCCGAAGAGTTCTTTCAATCTATCAATAGCAAGTTGTTCTGCTAAATCAACAAATTCACAACCACCATAATATCTTTTATTAGGATAACCTTCAGCATACTTATTGGTCAACTGGGAACCGTTCGCTTCCATGACCGCTTGACTTGTAAAGTTTTCTGAAGCGATCAATTCAATATGAGTTTGTTGTCTATTCATTTCTAATTGTATTGCTTCATAAAGTTTAGGGTCAATTGCTTTAATATGATCCAACATTTATGCCTCCTGTCTCTTATAAGTTAGTATTGGATTTCTCGCGGCTTGAACTTCATCAATTCGAGAAATATAAGTAGTCGTTGGTGCTTGATGTAAGACTTCTGGATTTTCATCAATTTCTTTTCTTATTTCAATCATAGCATCAATAAATTTGTCCATACTTTCCAGACTTTCTGTTTCAGTTGGCTCAATCATCATCGCTTGATCAATAATTAATGGGAAATAAATTGTAGGTGGATGGAATCCATAATCAATTAACCTCTTAGCAATATCTATGGTGTTGATGCCATGAGTTAATCCAAAGTTCCCACTAAGTACAAATTCATGTTTACATAACTCATCTATAGGTAATAGATAATGTTCTTTCAGTCTAGCTTGCATATAATTAGCATTAAGAACCGCAACCTCACTGGCTCTTTTAAGCCCATCTGATCCCATTTCAAGAATATAAGTATATGCTCGAATAACTATACCGATATTTCCGTAATAATTTTTAATCTTCCCAATAGAATCAGGTCTATCATAGTTTAAAGCAAAACTTTCTTCATGCTTCTCGAGAACTGGATAGGGTAAGAATGACTCTAAATAAGCTTTCACACCTACAGGACCAGAACCCGGTCCGCCTCCACCATGAGGTGTTGAGAACGTTTTGTGAAGATTTAAGTGTATGATATCAAATCCCATATCACCAGGTCGAACTTGACTCATAATAGCATTCATATTAGCACCATCATAATAAAGTAGTCCACCTGCTTCGTGTACAATTTCAGTAATCGCTTCAATGTTCTTTTCAAATAATCCAAGTGTACTTGGATTGGTTAACATCAATCCAGCAAAATTTTCATCAATAGCATCTTTTAATGAGTCTAAATCAACAGCACCGTTAGATGTAGATTTTATTTCTATGATATTAAATCCAGCTACATTTGCACTAGCAGGATTTGTTCCATGTGCCGCATCAGGAACAATTATGTTAACTTTATGAGCATTTCCATTTTTAAGATGATACGCTTTCATTATCATTAAACCAGTTAATTCACCATGTGATCCAGCTGCTGGTTGTAATGATATGGTATCCATGCCTGTAATTTCAGCAAGTGAATTTGAAGCATTATACATCAACTCTAAAGTACCTTGTACATCTTTTTCCGGTTGTTCTGGATGAACAGAAGCAAATTTAGGATTACCCGCCATTTCTTCATTGATTTTCGGATTGTATTTCATTGTACATGATCCTAAAGGATAAAAACCTGTATCAACACCAAAATTAAGATTACTCAGTGCCGTATAGTGTCTCACAACTTCAGTTTCATTTACTTCAGGAAAATCTAAATCCGACTGTCTTAAAGACTCTTCATTAAAGTGTTGAGTATAATCCATTGCCGTAAATTCATCATCAGAAAGCGAATACCCAATATGGCCAGGTTTTGAAATTTCAAATATCAGTTGATCATATTTTCTCATGACAGCACCTCCACAGTCTTAATGAAATAATCTAAATCCTCTTTTGTTCTGTTTTCAGTCACTGCGATCTGCACAATATTCTTTTCAACTTCTATGAGTGATAGAATACCAGCGTCATTTAAAGACTTATTTAAAGCAGATACTTCAATAGTTGACTCCAATAAGAATTCTCTATAGAAATTTTGCTGAGTCACTTCTTTAAAAACAGCTGTTTTAAGTAAGGCGTTATATAGATAATGTGCTTTGTTTGTTGAGTTGATAGCAATATCTTTCATACCCTTTTTACCTAAAACAGACATGTAAATTGTGGAACTTAATGCGTTTAAAGCTTGGTTCGAACATATGTTCGATGTCGCTTTTTCACGTCTAATATGTTGTTCTCTAGCCTGTAAAGTCAATACATAAGCACGTTTTCCACTATGATCCACTGATTCACCAACGATACGGCCGGGTAATTTTCTCATAAGTTTCTTATTTGCAGCCATAAAGCCGATATGAGGACCACCATAATTCATAGGATTTCCAAACTGCTGCATATCCCCAATGGCAATATCTACACCATATTCACCTGGTGTTTTTAAAATACCCAACGAAGAAGGATCAGTATACATGATATTAAGTGCTTTATTTTCATTTGAAAGTTCAAACATTTTCGTATAGTTTTCTACAATCCCGTAGTAATTAGGCGATTGAACCATAAGACCTACAGCATCTTTTGATATCTTTTCTTTATAGTCATCTAAATCTGTAATGTAATCTTTTTGATTTATAATTATAACTTTATAACCACGATACTTTAAATACGTTTCTACAACAGCTCTGATTTTAGGATTAACTGTACTTGAAATAAATAAAGTATCTCCTTTTTGTTTGTCAAAAGCCATTAAAGCTGCTTCTGCAGCTGCAGTAGGACCATCATACATAGAAGCATTAGAACAATGCATATCTGTTAAATTAGCGACTAAAGTTTGAAATTCAAAAATCGCATGAAGCGTTCCTTGACTAATCTCTGGCTGATATGGTGTATAAGCTGTTGCAAACTCACTACGTGATGTAAGATAAGGTACTATTGATGGAATATAACTATCGTATGTGCCCCCGCCTAAGAAACATAATTTCTCTGAAGCACCAGTATTTTTGTTTGCTAGTTTATGTATAATATTTCTAATTTCAATTTCTGATTTATGACGTGGTAAATCTAAATCTCTTTTTAGCTTTAAAGTATCAGGAATATCAACAAATAAATCGTCAACAGATGTTGCTCCGATTACTTCAAGCATATATGTCTCATCTTTTTTAGAGACTGGAATATATGGAAACATATTATGCCTCCTTTGCACAGAATGCCTCATAAGCTTTAGCGTCCATAAGTCCTTCTAATTGAGATAGATCAGATAACTCAATTTTAACAACCCATGCATCATAAGGTGATTCGTTCATTAGTTCAGGACTATCATCTAATGTTTCATTTGCTTCAAGTACTGTACCATCAACAGGTGCAATAATATCTGTTGCTGCTTTCACTGACTCAATAACAGCAAAGTTTTCACCTTTTTCTAATTCATCATCTTCATCTGGTAATTCAACATAAACGATACCGCCTAACATATTTTGTGCATAATCTGTAATACCAAAATACGCTGTGTTACCTTCAACTCTTAACCATTCATGTTCCTCAGTGTACAATAAATTTTCTAAAACCTTCATAATCATCCTCCTATTTCTTATAGTTCTTCTTATAAAATCTTTTACTTATTATAGTTGCAGGAATTTGTTTCTTCCTAACTTGTACCAATACATTGTTACCCATTACTCCATGTGATTTATCAATTAATGCAAGTGCAATACTTTTTCCTACAGAAGGTGATTTATAACCTGTTGTAATATGACCAATTTCTTGATCTCCTACAAGTACAGTACAACCTTCTCTAGCGATACCTTTGCTTATTTCTAAACCAACTAATTTTCTAGATGTACCGTCTTCTTTTATTTTTACCAATGCTTCTTTTCCAATAAAATCATCATTATCTAGTTTTACAAACATCGACAATCCGGCTTCTAAAGGATTTATTTCATCACTAATCTCATGACCATAGAGTGGCAAACATGCTTCAAATCTTAATGTATCTCTAGCGCCTAATCCTATTGGCATTGCACCAGATTCAACCAACAGATCCCATAATACTGAAGCGTCTTCTGGTTTAGAGTATATTTCAAATCCATCTTCACCTGTATAACCCGTTCTTGAGATTAATACATCTATACCCTTTACAGAAACAGATTCTCTAAAATTAAAGAATTCAATCTCAGTTAAATCAAAGTTTACATAGGATTGTAGCAGCTTCTGAGCTTCTGGTCCTTGCAAAGCAAGTTGGGCATATGAGTCAGATTGATTCTCTATAGTAATATTGAACGATTTACCTTGCTCTTGTATCCAAGCAACATCTTTTTCTATATTGGCTGCGTTTATCACCAAGAAGAACTTTT
The DNA here is from genome assembly GCA_013619035.1 of Peptostreptococcaceae bacterium. The sequence continues at coordinate 3,757 of JABXKX010000057.1, read as the reverse complement.
CCTCAGTCATGCGATATACCAATAGATCATCAACAACAGTTCCATTCTCATAACACATCACTGTATAAAGCACTTGATTGTTAACAAGGGATTTGACGTTATTTGATACCAGGTTCTGAACAAAAGAAAGTGCTTCTTTCCCAGTCACTAAAACTTCACCCATGTGAGAAACATCAAATAAACCAACTTTATTTCTTACACTGTTGTGTTCTTCAGAAATCCCAACATATTGTATCGGTAATTCAAATCCTGCAAAATCAACAATTTGTCCTCCGCATTTTACATGATTTTCATAAAGCGCTGTTCGTTTTAACTCCATAATGACTTCCTCCTTTAAAAATTATATGCCTATTATGACACATACTTAACTCAAATGGAATATAGATTTGACGTTTATAGTAATGTTTTATAGACGTTAATTTGACGTTAATAAAAAAGACACGAATGCATGACTAAAATAGCCTCTATCGTGTCTCTGTTTTCTTGACCTGAGAGTTTCCGGTTTCCCGTTCCTCCTTCGGCGCTTTCGCTTTTCCAGAGTTCCATCATGCATCGATTTGTTTGCCTGAGAGTTTCTCTTACCTATCGAGTTCAGTAAAATTTCTCCTTCGGCTACTGTTTACCCAGTATCTCCCGAATACAATCATTTGGAACATTATTAATTTGTACTCATGTTATATTATATAAGACATCTTGTAAAGCTTTTTACGAATTATTCTGAAACTTTTGTATTTTTCTGAAAACTAACCAGAAAAATTTCCTTTACAATCTTTTTTTATATGATATGATAATTTCAATTAGGATAGGAGGATGAAGTTATGAAAATTGTTTTAAATGAAAATACGTCACTCAGTTTTAATATGGCAGCTGAAGAATATATGATGAAACACTTCGATGATGATATATTCATGCTTTGGAGAGCCAAAAGGTCTGTTTTAATAGGTAAAAATCAAAATGCTTTAGCAGAAATCAACTATGATTATGTTAAAGAAAATCAAATAGATGTTGTTCGAAGATTATCAGGTGGCGGTACTGTTTTTTGTGATTTAGGCAATACTAATTTTGCTTTTATTGTAACCGATTCTACCTCTTTTTCAGATTTTAGAAAATTTACGCAACCTATTTTAGAAGTTTTAAAAAAGCTTGGAGTTAATGCAGAATTTTCAGGTAGAAACGATCTAACCATTGAAGGTAAGAAGTTTTCTGGTAATGCACAATATAAGTACAAAGATAGATTATTACACCATGGTACTCTTTTATTCAGTTCGGATATTGGCGACTTGGCAAAAGCGATTAATCCACCAAAAATCAAATTGGAGTCAAAAGGTGTGGCTTCAGTAAAGAGTAGAGTAACCAATATAAAAGCTCATTTAAAAGACGATATTGATATCGTAAAATTCAGAGAACTTATCAATGAACATATCAATGAAACAGTTGAAAATGCCTCTTTTTATGAATTTAATAACGATGATATAAAAGCTATACAAGAAATAGAGGAAAATAGATTTAAAACTTGGGACTGGAATTATGGAAATTCTCCCAAATATAAAGGCTATCAGACCAAGAAATTTACAGGTGGTATAGTAGAAACGTTTTTCGAAATAAAAAAAGGAAGTTTTACTGGTGTTAAATTTTATGGTGATTTCTTTAGTAAATTAGAAATTTCCGATATTGAGAATACGCTTATTGGAACCCCTCATACAGAAATTGATATAAGGAAAACATTATCACAATTTAAGTTAGACGATTATTTCAAAAACATCACAGCAGATGAAATCATTTCACTATTTTTCTAGGAGGTCACATGAAGAGAAAACCAGAATGGATGCGTGTCAGATTATCAAGTACCGCACATTTAAATAAAGTTAAAAGTCTATTAGAATCCTATCAACTTAACACCGTCTGTGAAGCAGCTAACTGCCCCAACCGATTAGAGTGTTTTGGATCTAAAACAGCTACTTTTATGATACTTGGAAAAGAATGTACACGTCATTGCAAATTCTGCAATGTTACTTCTAATCCTCCTGAAGAAGTAATGAAGAAAGAACCTCAAAATGTCGCAAAAGCAATATCGGAACTCGGTTTAAAACACGCTGTAATCACATCGGTGACTCGTGATGATTTAATAGACGAAGGCGCAGAACATTTTTATCAAACGGTTATTGAAATAAGAAAACTTAATCCAGAGATATCTATAGAGGTATTGACACCCGATTTTAACGGTAAACGCAATCTTATAAATAGAGTTATAGAGGCTAATCCAGATGTTTTTAATCATAATATCGAAACCGTGAAATCTCTTTATGAGTCAGTAAGACCAGAAGCGGATTACAATCAATCACTTGAGGTGATAAGAATCATTAAAGATATCAATCCAAAGATGACAACAAAGTCCGGTATTATGCTTGGACTAGGAGAAACAGAAGATCAAGTCATTCAAACTCTAAAAGATTTAAGAAATGCAGGATGTGACATTGTTACCATCGGCCAGTATATGCAACCTTCGGAGAAACATATTGAATTAGTTGAATACATTCATCCCGATATGTTTAAAAGGTATGAAGATGTTGCATACGAACTCGGATTTTTAGCAGTTGCCTCTTCTCCATTGGTTCGTAGTTCCTATAAAGCTTTAGAATCTTATCAAAAAATATAACTCCTTCGGGAGTTTTTTTATACTTTTACGTGATAGAGTTTTTTAAACATATATGTTCAATCATTTAAGAACAAAAAGAATAAAGACACATTGAATTTAATCAACATGTCTAATAAATAATATATAATACCGAATTATAACGAATTAAGGAAAAATACTGATAAAGTACCAGGTCCCGAATGAGCACCAATAGCACAACCAACGTAATTTAGAATAAAATCTTTACTCCCGAATTTTTCAACAATCATCGATTGTAATAACTCTGCAGTTTCAAGATCATCACCATGATTGATGCCTATGGTTTGCTGATCAAGGTCAACACCTCTTTCATCCATTATCTCAATCATTCTCTTAATAGCCTTTTTTCTTGATCTTATTTTTTGTAAAGGTACCAATTTACCATCTTCAACATCCAAAATAGGTTTAATGTTAAGCATAGAGCCTACAACTGCAGCACCACGGCTTACTCTACCACCCCTATATAAATACTCTAAATCATCAACAGTAAATATATGCTCCATATGGTCTTTGTTGAACATCGTTTTTTCAATGATGTGTTCCATTGATTCACCCGCTTTTGCCATCTGAGCTGCATAATATACCACTAACCCAAATCCTATCGAAGCACATTTAGAGTCAATAATATGTAATTTGAAATTTGGATACTCTTCCATGAGATCATTTCTAACCAATTCAGCAGTTTGATAAGTACCTGACAATCCCGATGAGAAAGCAATATAAAGGACTTCATCTCCGATTTCAGCATAACGTCTAAAATGTTCTTCAAACACAACAGTTGGAATTTGTGCAGTTCGTGTTTTTGCCCCGGCTCTCATAGCATCAAAGAACTCTTTATGCGATAATGTTTCTCCATCCTTATGTTCGACATCGTCTAAGTAAACCAATAACGGCATCACATCAATGTCTAACATTTCAAGCAAAGTTTTTGGTAAATCACATCCTGAATCTGTAATTATTTTTATGCTCATATTTACCTCCTAGATTATGTTGATTGCATTTTTAATTGTTTGTAATCCTTGATGTAACTCACGATTACTCACAGAATTAACAGCTGTCTCTTATACACATCTGACGCTGCCG
>JABXKX010000345.1 GCA_013619035.1 Peptostreptococcaceae bacterium | reverse complement strand
TTCTGAGACTTCCTGAATAGATGCATTTTGCTCTTCAGTCGCTGCAGATACTTCTTCTGTATTAGCGGCATTATCCTCAGCAATATTGGTTATCCTAGAAATAACTTCTTTCAAATGAGTCGAATTGGTTACGATATTATCATTTGAACTCGTCAAATAACTTATACTCTCGTGCATTTTTTCGATGCCTTGTTCAATATTATTGTATTTTTCCATGGATTGATCTACACTACCACGTTGTTCTTCTGTATTTTTAATAACAGAATCCATCACTGAAACCGTTTCTCTTAAATTGGTCAATAGCGTTTTAACAACTTCATCAATTTCTTGTGTAGACAAAGCAGATTGTTCTGCTAGTTTTTTGATTTCTTCAGCAACAACAGCAAACCCTCTACCGTGTTCTCCAGCTCTTGCTGCTTCTATTGCTGCATTTAATGCTAAAAGATTGGTCTGCTGTGCAATGGATGCAATAACACCACTCGCTTCACTAATCTTTTCTGAACTCTTGCTGGTTACTTCTAGTTTTCCTTGTATATCTATAATGGATTTATTGGTTTCATCAGATTTTGTAGCCACTTCGTCTATCGTCATCTTGCCTTCTGTAACAAATAAATTCATCTCTTTTGAAGCAGTTATAAGTTCATCTATTCTACCACTATTTTCACCAATGAATGTTTGAAGTTCAATCACTTTATTATAGCCTTCTTCTGAACTCATCGCCTGGTTAGTAGCATTGCTTGCAATATCATTTACAGCTCTAGAAACTTCATCAATTGATTTAGCCGTTTCAACAGAAACTGAAGAAAGACTATTCGATGAACTAACAAGTGTATCTGATGAGGCAACAATATTCATTAATACATCAGAAGTCTGTTGTTTGATGTCATTTATAGCATTTACTAATGTTCCAATCTCATCAACTCGTTTTAGTAATTTTTCATCCATTTTAAATGCATAATCACGATCTGCGATTCTTTTCGCATAGTCAACGACATGAGAAATTGGTTTTATGACAATTCTACGTATTGCAGTAATGAAAACCGTCAAGAACAATATTATAATAATAATAAAACCTACTGATAATTTCTTTAAGAAACTTCCTGTAATTGCCTTTACATTATCAGCATTTATATCACATCCTACAAGACCTACTATATCACCTTTAGAGTTTAAAACCGGAGCAAAACCTGATATTAAAACACCCCATTCACCAGTATCATAAATGTCACTGTATCTTGGAATTCCATCTTTAAGCATATCAAGAGGTTCTTGTCCGTAATTCACCTTTAAATCAGTATCACCTAAATGTGTAAAATCATCACTTTCGTATTCGTAAGAACCTTCTATTACATAAATATAGTCATCAGGACCACCATCATACATACTATACAAATAGAAAGAATCTGTATCTAATAATAACTGATGCATCCATTCTTGTGCTTCTGAAAAATATAATGAACTCTCATCTTCTGATTCAATCAGTTTTTCAAATTCATCCCCATCAAGATAAGTCGCTACCGATTGAGCAATTGCCATTGCCTTTTCACCTTCAAGTTTTTCTACAATATCACTGCTTGTATCAATTGCTATATAGCTTAATATAATACTCGTCAGTATAAATCCTGCAATTATAATAATTGATAATTTCGTCCCTATTTTCTTAAATTTCATTTCATCCCCCTATCTATCCCTATACAATCGTAACATTCAATCACGAGGATGTCCATATCAACATCGTATAAGTCCGATTCGGACTTGTATTGCATTTGGATTTAATAGACGAATAACATCATCTTTATACTGCAAAACAAAAACGATAGATAAATCTACCGTTTGTTTTAATTATAATTTAAAGGTATGAACAATGTCTTTTAAGTCTGTAGCCAACTCTGCTAACCCTTTACTAGATTCTGATACTTCCTGTATTGAAGCATTCTGTTCTTCTGTTGCTGCAGATACTTCTTCTGTATTGGCTGCATTATCCTCAGCAATATGGGTTATTTTAGAGATAACCTCCTGTAGGTGGGTAGAGTTAGCAACTATATTATCATTCGAGTTTGTCAAATAACCGATACTCTCATGCATTTTTTCGATGCCTTGTTCAATATTATTGTATTTTTCCATCGATTGATCAACACTGCTCCGTTGTTCATCGGTATTTTTAATAACAGAACCCATAACAGAAACCGTTTCTTTTAAATTGCTCAAAAGCGTTTTTACAACTTCATCAATTTCTTGTGTCGATAAAGCAGATTGTTCCGCTAGTTTTCTAATTTCTTCAGCAACGACAGCAAAACCTTTACCATGTTCTCCCGCTCTCGCTGCTTCAATTGCTGCATTAAGCGCAAGAAGATTTGTTTGTTCAGCAATGGATGCAATAACACCACTCGCCTCACTAATCTTTTCTGAACTTTTGCTTGTTACTTCTAATTTACTTTGTATTTCCTCAATGGATTTATTGGCTTCTTCAGATTTTTCAACCACTTCATCAATTGTTTTCTTACCTTCTGTAACAAATAAATTCATTTCTTTGGAAGCAGTGATAAGTTCATCTATTCTACCACTATTCTCAGTAATATAAGTTTGAAGTTCTACAACTTTATTGTAACCTTCTTCTGAACTCATTGCTTGATTGGTTGCATTTCCTGCAATATCATTTACAGCTCTAGACACTTCATCTATGGATTTTGCGGTTTCAACCGAGACAGATGAAAGGCTGTTAGAAGAAGTAACAAGAGTATCCGATGACGTTACAATATTCATTAACACATCGGAAGTCTGCTGTTTGATGTCATTAATGGCATTGACTAATGTTCCAGTTTCATCAACTCTACTCAGTAACTTTTCTTCAATTTCAAATGCATAATCCCTACTTGCTATTCTACTGGCATAATCGACAACAGAACCTATAGGTTTTATAACAACTCTTCGTATTGCATATAAGAAAATAGTCAAAAAAACTACAATTATTATAATAACACCAAGTGACAATTTCTTAAGGAAATCACCTGTAATTTCATTAACAGCATCAGCGTTAACATCACACCCAACAATACCGACTATATCACCCTTTGAATTTAGAATTGGAGCAAATCCTGAAATTAAAAATCCCCACTCTCCAGCATCATAAATGCTACTGTATCTTGGTACACCATCTTTAAGTACATCAAGAGGTTCTTGTCCATAATTCTCTTTCAAATCCAGTTCTCCAAGATGTGAAAAATCTGCCCCTCCATACTCATCCGATCCTTCAATAACATACGCATACTCTTCTGGAGTACTGTCGTACATACTATACAAGTAAAAAGAATTCGTTTCTAACAAAAGCTCATACATCCATGATTGTGTTTCTCTGTAATATGGAGATGTTTCATCTTCAGATTCTATCAATATTTCAAACTCATCTCCATCGATATTGGTTGCAACCGCAATGGCTATGGAGAGTGCCTTTTCGCCTTGAAGTTCTTCTACAATACCACGCGTATTAGTAATCGCGATATAACTTAAAATAATACTTGTAAGAATAAAACCAACTACAACAATAATTGATAACTTCGTACCAATTCTCTTGAATTTCATTTTTATTACCTCCAATACATCATATAGTAACACTCAAAATAGGCCTTTATTTTTATCGCCACTATTAAAAAGCTGCTATTTCTCTTTAATAAATAAGGGTCTATATTATATCTACCCCGGATTAGGAAAATCTACTCATCACATGTAAGTTTGCATACCACGCCTATAAAGAAGGTTTGTTACTCATATTTAATTCAAACTGATATGATCTATCAAACATCCACTTATCATTAAGTACGATACTCTGCATTGATGGTGACATAATCATACGTCAGGTCACAGCCCCATGCCGTTGCACCATAGTTACCATTTTTCACATCAACTTCTATAATCACTTTTTCATCCGAGAGTATTTTAAGCGCTTTGGTTTCATCAAACTCCAAACCAGTCCCCTCTTCCATTAAGGCAATCGTTCCAGCATCACTTTTAATGTTTAAATCAACTACACTTGGATCAAATGATACGCCACTATATCCTAATGAACATATGATTCTACCCCAGTTCGCATCATTTCCAAATACCGCTGCTTTTACCAAACTAGATTGAATAACGGATTTAGCCATTTTTCTAGCCGACTTATCCGAGTGGGCATTTGTAACCGTACATTCGATTAATTTAGTGGCGCCTTCTCCATCTTTAGCCACTGAAATCGCAAGCATTTTTGTGACATACAAAAATGCTTCAGTTAATTGATCATACTCTAAGGTATTTTCTTCTATTAAAGCATGTTTAGCATCACAACTTGAAAGTGCAATCACCATATCATTTGTACTTGTATCACCATCCACACTGATCATATTGAAGGTATCAACAATAACATTTGATAAAATACTTTGTAAAACCTGTTTTGATATATTCACATCTGTTTGAACAAATCCAAGTGTGGTTGCCATATTGGGATGAATCATGCCTGAGCCTTTTGCAATACCAACAACAGTAATCCATTCACCACCAATTTCAACTTTACAAGAACAGGTTTTATTATAGGTATCTGTAGTTGTTATACTTTCAGGAAACTGATGGTAACTGTTTTCATTTATGCCATCTATTAAAGGATTAATACCTTTTATAATCTTATCCATATCCAATTGTTTTCCAATGAGTCCAGTCGATGAAATCAAAACCTCTTTTGGATCAATCTCCAGCTTGTCAGCAACGTGTTTTATGGTTTCAATGGCATTTTGATAACCCAGTTGACCTGTACAGGCATTGGCATTGCCACTATTGATAATAATGGCACGAGTCACTTCATTTTTAATATTCATTTCAGAAACAACAACCGGCGCAGCTTTTACTACATTCTGTGTAAAAACGCCTGCAGCGATGCCTTTATTTGTATAAATAATACCTAGATCATTTCTAGATTTTTTAACACCTGTATGGATGCCATTAGAGATAATACCTGGTACACTTAACAACTTATTATTATACTTTTTCATGGGTCACTCCTTATATATTCTGATTGATATACTGCAAACCTTCCTCTTCGTCAAATCCCAACATCACATTCATATTTTGTACCGCTTGACCAGATGCACCTTTTATCAAATTATCTATTGTAGTGGTAATAATAATTCTATTTGTTCGTTCATCAACTAGTAATCCGATATGGCAATTGTTCGTTCCAACTGACCAACTCAGCTTCGGAATCTCGTCATGTACTTTCACAAATTTTTCTTTTGTATAATACGTCTTATATTTATTTAAAACTTCTGAATATGTCATTTTTACGGTCATATTGATGTAGATATTTGTGATAATACCTCTTTTCACAGGTATCAAATTTGGTACAAATTGAATAATAGCTTTTGAATGTGTTATCTTTTCAATTGTATTTTCTATCTCTCCAATATGCCTATGTTCTGTCCCGCCGTAAGGATAAACATTATCAATGCCTTCAGCCAACATTTTATATCCTTCTGGTTTAACACCAGCACCAGTGTATCCTGATTTCGAGTCAATAATAATACTGTTGAGATCTAGAGTATCAGAGTCCAAAATTGGTAATAATCCCAAAAGGACTGATGTTGGATAACAACCCGGGTTACCAACGACACTTGAACCTGGTAACTCGTCTCTATTCATTTCCGTTAACCCATAACAAGAGTTTTCTAAATTTTTCTTATCTTGATGATCACAGTCATACCAACTTTCATAGACCGCTGAATCTTTAAATCTATAATCCGCACTCAAATCTATAATTATTAATTTTTTATTGATTTCAAGTAACTTTCCTGCGTAAGCCATAGAGGTTTTATGCGGAAGTGCTAAAAAGACAACATCACAGCACTCTGCTTTTTTTAGAAACTCTACATCTGAATCTATGACTATATCTCCTGAATACTGCGATAATTTAAATACATCTTTTGCCTGCATTCCTGCATATGTATTCGATGACAGTGCTTTAAGCGACACTTTTTTATGAGCCACCAGTATATTTAATAATTGTCTGCCTGCATATCCTGAACATCCCATTATTCCAACATTCATTAAAACCTCCATATTTATATTTCTTAAATTCGAAAATCCATCTTTTCCTTATTCACTTATAATTTACCCCTATGACAAAAACAAAAAAAATACCCATCATGGATATTTATACAGAAGTATAATATATAATTATATTGGGGCGTTTTACCGCGGTGCCACCCAACTCAATAGCAACTCTCTTAATCAGTACGGATTTCTCTATACCTATTCCCTCTAACGGTGGACATCCGACTTGTCTTACTATAGTTTCTTACAAGTTGCTGATAAAGGTTCTCAATTTACTTGTCTTATTTAGGCTCACACCATTCCCCAAATCGCTGAATTGACGTATAAATATTATCCTGAATCAATTGCATTTTTCATATCTTTTGGTTTATTATACAGATGCATGCATAAATAGTCAAGCGTCTTTTTATTATTTCTATAAAATTTTTATTGCAGACGAATTTAAAAACCCTCTTGCATATTTATTAGTTCCGTTGCATTATTATTAAAACGATAATTCATAGAAACCTGGAGGTGAAAATAATGATAAACAGTCATAAAAGTGAGCAACTATCGATAGAGTCGATTCATAAATATAAAAATAAAGTACTGATCATTAAGTATGGTGGCAGTATCATGGAAGACCCATCAGCCATCGATTCTTTTGTAGAAGACCTTGTATTTCTTAGACGTTATGGTATAAAACCTGTTATTGTACATGGTGGTGGCAAAGAAATAAGCAAACGTCTTCAACGCTTAAATATAGAAAGTCGGTTTTTAGACGGCTATCGAGTCACCTCTGAAGAAGCTATTGAGGAAATAGAAATGGTTTTAAAGGGCAAAGTCAATAACCAGCTGCTAATAGCGCTTTCAAAGCATAAAATCGACGCAGTTGGACTCAGTGGAAAAGATATGCGTTTGATTGAAGTCACTAAAAAACGTTCACATGATAGCAATGGAGATTATGGATTCGTCGGTGACATTAAAATCATCAACAATGACATCTTAACCCTCTTAATCGATCACAATACAGTCCCTGTCATCGCTCCAATTGGGTACTGTGATCAGTTTAAAACATATAATATCAATGCAGATGATGTTGCAAGTGCTATTTCATCTTCTTTGAAGGCAGAAGCGCTCGTCTTACTAACAGATGTCAATGGACTCTACCTGAACTTCGAAGATCCAAATTCTCTAATCAACACATGTGATTTATCTTATCTGGAGACTTTAATCAAGAAACAGATTCTGACTGGAGCCATACTACCTAAAGTATTAAGTTGTATCAATGCTTTAAAAGACGGTGTAAAGAGCTGTCATGTTATAAACGGATCCACAAAACATTCAATTTTATTAAAACTATTTTCGAAGGAGCGCTTCGGAACATCCATTACCAAGGAGGCAGAAAATGAGTAAAACCTATAATTTTAACACACATTTAAATACGTATAATAAGAAACCAACCATTTTTACCAAAGGTAAAGGCTCATGGTTATTTGATGCGAAAGGAAATGGTTACTTGGATTTTGTCTCAGGTATTGCTGTTAACAGTCTAGGACATAGTCCAGACGTGATTGTGGATGTGATTAAAAATCAAGCGGAGCAACTGCTCCATATTTCTAATCTATACTGGAACAAACCGCAATTGGAGTTATCACAACTCCTAATTGAACAGTCCAATCACACTAAAGTGTTTTTCTGTAACAGTGGTACAGAAGCCGTTGAAGGCGCACTAAAACTGAGTCGTAAATATGGTAAACGTATCTCTCCAGATAAAACTGAAATCGTCTATTTCAAAAATTCTTTTCATGGCAGATCAATAGGCGCCTTATCAGTTACTGGTAATGATAAGTATCAGGAAGTGGCCTCACCACTCATGCCAAATACAACTCTTGTTTCGGTAGATGATCATGAACAGATAAAGAAATCTATAACCGATAAAACATGTGCCGTTATTGTTGAACCCATTCAAGGTGAAGGTGGTATTTTAACCATTTCAAATGACACTTTAAAATTCATTCAATTATGCTGTAAAGAACAAAACGCCCTTCTTATCTTCGATGAAATACAATGTGGTGTCGGCAGAACGGGGACTTTCTTTGCATATGAGACAACAGAAGTAATACCTGATATCATCTGTTTGGCAAAAGGTCTTGGTGGTGGTGTACCAATAGGTGCAGTCATTGCCAATGAAAAAGCGTCGGTCTTTGTTCCCGGCGATCACGGCAGTACTTTTGGTGGCAATCCTTTGGTCTGCGCAGTGGCAAGTAAAGTTACCGAAATCATCAGTGAGCCGTTATTTCTAAATGAGGTCATCAGAAAAGGAAATTATATTACAAAGAAGCTCAGTATCTTAAAAGACAAACACCCTACTCTTGGTACAATTAAAGGTCGCGGTCTATTAATTGGCATAGAAATCAACCATGATGCAACGAGTAAAATCCTTGAAGAGATGTACAAAGAAAAAGTCTTGCTTGTGACAGCTGGGTCAAATACCATTAGAATATTACCCCCACTCAATGTAAGTGATGAAGATATAGAGACGTTTATACTAAAATTTGAAAATGTTTTATCCAATCTTGAGTTTGAAACGAATGGTTAATATAATACAAGTTTCATAAGAAGCTAGTACTCTCAAAGGAAAATACATGTTAACATCTCAATCATGACTTTCCCATTGACAACTGCATTCAATTAAGATAAACTAACCCTTGTTACAAATAAATAGGGCTGATTCCCGAACATCTCTCAGTTGAGAGTTAATCTATCCAAGTGTTTTATAATCCACTTCAAAAAAACTGAAGTGGATTTTTTTGCGTTCAAAAATAAGCAATTCAACTAATTTATGAGTATTATTCAACAAAAGAGAGGACATTATTATATGACAATTATGACAAGAAATAAAAATTCAAACTTTTACAAAAGGCTATTTTCAATCACTTTACCGATAATACTACAAAGTTTAATTACATCATCACTCAACATGTTAGATACTATGATGATTGGAAAAGTAGGAGAAATTGAACTCGCTTCAGTCGGTATAGCCAATCAATATTATTTTCTATTCACACTTTTCATTTTAGGCGTTTCTGGTGGTGGCGGTGTATTAGCTGCTCAACTATGGGGGAAAAAAGATCTTGTAAACATAAAAAAAACTTTAAGCAAATCACTCACAATTGGTCTTGGTATCTCTTTGGTTATTATAGCGTTCGGACTACTGATCCCAGAGAAAATAATGAGCATCTTTAGTACAGATTCTTCTGTTATTAACGTCGGATCAAGTTATCTCAGAATTACAGTTATAAGTTACTTCTTTACAGCTATTTCATTTACTTATGCCTCTTTTTTAAGAAGTATTGGCAATGCAAAACTACCCATGTTTGCTAGTCTATTCGGTCTAATCATAAACGGATTTCTAAATTACATTCTAATTTTTGGATATTGGGGAATGCCACAGCTCGGTACTGTAGGGGCTGCAACAGCAACTCTTATCGCTAGAATATGTGAATGTTTGATCATTTTGGGATTTGTCTATTTTAAAGACAAAGTTCTAAATATAAACCTTTCAGATTTTAAGCAATTCCCAAAAAAACTTTCCAAAACCCTTTTATCAGTCACTCTTCCAATCGTTTTAAATGAGGCGTGTTGGGGATTAGGAAATGTTACCTATATAGCAATCTATGCAAGAATAAACACAGCTGCAGCTGCTTCTATGCAAATCTGCTCAACGATTATGAATTTATTTATGATCTTCGCTTTTGGCCTTTCTTATGCTTCAGTCGTTGTAATAGGCAATGAAATTGGTGCTGGAAATGAACGTTTGGCTAAAGAACATAGTAAGAAAATAGCGGGACTATCCATTATGATAGCTTTAATCATGAGTGTTGTCCTATTGAGTTCAGCAAAACCCATCGTGTCATTTTTTAATGTATCAGATATAGTAAAAACAAGTTCGATATATATTCTATGTATCTATTCACTTATCATGGTCATTAAAATGTTTAATATGGTGATGATCGTAGGGATTTTTAGAGGTGGTGGTGATGCCACTTATTGGTCCATCCTTCAAGGCTTTACACTTTGGTGTGTTGGCATTCCACTTGCTTACTTTGCAGCCTTCAAATTAAGGTTGCCAGTCCATTATGTTGTTGCATTTACAGCATTTGAAGAACTCTTGAAATTACTATTTGTTCTTAATAGATTCTATTCATTTAAATGGATCCGAAATATCGTAAGGGATACACCTACTCAAATAGATACACCTCACGTTGAGAAAACTGCATAGATTTTTATTGTTACTGACAAAGTAAAATCGGTACCAATTTTGATATATATTCATATCAAAACGGTACCGATTATTCATACTATTAAAGATGCTGTTCCAAAGCATTTAGAAGATCTCCAGCCGTATCAAATTCATAGTCGTGTATGTATTTAGCTATTTGTTCCCATTTTTTTAATAATCCCTTTTGTTCCATATTGGGTTTGATTTCTACAATAATTTCTTCTGCAGCAGAATCATACTCTTCTAAACAACATTTTAGTTTCATGATTTTCTCTTCAAATACTTGAGTACACAATAAAACAGTTGATTTCAGCGCTTCTTTTTCAGTACAAAATAATACCTTAAGTTCCTTAAATACCTCTTCAAACAATCTATATATTTC
>JABXKX010000421.1 GCA_013619035.1 Peptostreptococcaceae bacterium | reverse complement strand
ATTATAAATGACTTAGAAGCATACTATAAAGCTCATCCCTTTAGTGATTCGACAAAATTGATTATAGAAGAAGGTATGAAATCAAGTATATCATTACCGCTATTTCATGAAGATAGAGCGATTGGTGTTGTATTCTTTTCATCCATTCAAACTCATATATATGATGAAAAACATCAGCAATTTTTGATCAATATAGCCAATGCACTCGGCACATCTTTAGAGAAAAGTTTTGTGATTGAAAATTTAATGATATCTACTGTTAGAGGATTTGCAAAAATAGTTGAGTCAAAAGATAATATAACGGGTAATCACATTGATAGAATTAGTCATTATAGTGCTTTTGTTTCTAAACTTCTTGAATCATCATATGAAGAAATAGACGAAAAGTTTGTAACGAGTATCAAACGTCTAAGTCCATTACATGATATTGGGAAAGTTGGTATTCCTGATAATGTCTTAAATAAACCCGGTCGCTTAACAGATGATGAAATGACCATAATGAAGACACATAGTTTACATGGTGCAGAAGTGTTAGAAGAATTATTGGTCTCTATTGGTACGAATGAATTTGAAATGGCTGTTGATATCGCCAAATATCATCATGAGAAAGTCAATGGGATGGGTTATCCTGAAGGTCTAACAGATGAACAAATACCGTTATCGGCAAGAATAGTCGCTTTAGTAGATGTTTTTGATGCATTAACAAGTGAAAGACCGTATAAAAAAGCTTTTTCTTTTGAAGAAGCGATTGAAATTATAAAAAATGATGCGGGTACACATTTTGATAAAAAAATTGTATCAATCGTAATGGAGCATCTGGATGCGTTTAAAACGCTATATAATTCTCTTTGGTAATGATTATTTTGTACGTAAAGCTTTTTAAATGAGTGGATTTATAGTATGATAAAATTAATATAGTTATTATGTGGATGAGGTGTTAAAATGTCAAATAAAAATAAGTTATCCGTTAGAATATTGGGACAGGATCATTATTTAATCAGTACAGACGATCAACAGTATGTTGAGAGCGTTGCAAGATTAGTGGATGATCGTATGCAATCGATTTTGAAATCAAATTCGTCGTTAAGTTATACTAAAATTGCAATATTAACTGCATTGAATCTAGCTGATGATTTGGCGAAAGCGCGTCAACAGATAGAAGAAGTATTGCCAAATCAACATATTCCTAAAGGTGAAATCGAAGAGACAAAAAAACAAATAACTTCGTTGACTCAACATGTTTCCGAAGCCGAAGGGTTATATGATAATATCTTAAGTGAATTTGAGATTATTAAATCTTCTAGGAGTGACCAAGAAGTTCAATTACGTAAACTAGCTGAAAAAATTGAACTGATGTGTGGTGATTTGGTGGATAGTGACGAAGCTTTAGAAAGAGCGTCAAATCGTATCGCTGATTTAGAAGAAAAATTACTGTTAAGAGAAAGTGAAATTTCTGAATACATGAAAGTATTTGATGAGATTGAAACTGAAAATTTACGTGAGTCCATAACTCAATATGAAGACTACGAAGATGAAATTATATATGAAGAAGACCTAGAGGAGTAGTTATCTACTTCTCTGTTTTTTGAGGAGAAAAAATTATGAAAACTGAATTACTCGCACCTGTTGGTGCAGAAGAATCATTGGTGGCTGCCATTCAAAATGGAGCCAATGCGGTGTATTTATCGGGTGCTAATTTTGGTGCCAGACAATTTGCTAAGAATTTTGATGAAGAAGCGATGATAGCTGCTATTAAGTATGCTCATATTCGTGATGTAAATGTCTATGTTACAGTGAATACTTTGGTCAAGGACAGCGAATTTGGAAATGTAAAGAAGTACATTGATTTCTTATACACAAACGGTGTTGATGCAATTATTGTACAAGATTATGGTGTGGCAAGTTATATTAGAAGTCATTATCCGGACTTAGAGCTTCATGCCAGTACACAAATGTCAGCACATAGTTTAGAAGATGTGAAATACCTAAAATCTGTTGGTTTCAATCGAGTTGTTGTTGCAAGAGAAATGAGTTTAGAAGAAATTAAAAGAATCAAAGCATCTTGTGATATAGAATTAGAAGTTTTTGTTCATGGTGCTTTATGTGTGAGTTATTCTGGACAGTGTTTGATGTCTAGTTTAATCGGTGGTAGAAGTGGTAATAGAGGCAGATGTGCTCAACCATGTCGTCAACAATATACTTTGTTTGATGAGACATCATATACGATTAGTCCAAAAGATTTAAATACAATTGATCAAATCACTAAACTTGTTTTAGCAGGTGCGGATTCAATTAAAATTGAAGGTCGTATGAAGGGACCGGAATATGCAGCAACAACTGTTTCTAGTTATAGAGCTGCACTTGATAATATGTCTACTGATAGTGATCTGAATAGAATATTCAACAGAACATACACAGAAGGTTATTTGTTGAATAATAACATTATCGCCAGTGATGCTCCAGGTAATAGAGGTGAAAGAGTTGGTACGGTTAATTATTATGATGCCAACATCAACAAGTTAATTTTAGATTTAGAAAAACCACTTGCAAAAGGTGATGAAATACAAATTAGAAGAGACGGCAGTAGTGTTGGTGCAAGAACGGATGTATTCTATTTTAACAATCAACGTGTAAAAGCTTATGATTATAAAAAAGGAATTACAGTAGATTTTAAATACTTCGCAAAACCAGGTGAAGTTGTTTATAGAACCTATGATGCTGAGATGATGTTACAAGCACGTCTAAGTTACAACAAAGAAATGATTAATATTCCAATAGAAATCATTTTTATGTGTAAGTTTGGTAAACCTGTGGTTATGGAAATGTCTGATGGTGTTCATCAAGTAGAATTTTCTAGTGATACCCTCGTAGAAAAAGCATTAAGAGTACCTTTGGATGAAGAGAAAGTATTAAAACAACTTGAGAAGTTAGGCTCTACGCCTTATGGACTTCAAACATCTCATATTTATGTAGATGAAGGTGTGAGTATTCCGGTAAAAATTATTAATGAGCTGAGAAGACAATGTACCGATCGATTAGATGAACTGAGAAGTCAGAAATATACACGTGAAAGTAACTATGAAGCAGAATTTAATCAACATGAAGAAGAAAAAATAAAGGAATTAACTGTTGCTGTAAGAACCAAAGAACAATATGATGCAATTAAAGATTTAGATCTTGCAGATATTTATTCTATGGATTTATCAGCTGAAGGCGCTATTTTCAGATTGCCAAGAGTTACACCTGAAAATGAAATAGAAGTTCTAAAAGAAAATCTTAAAGATTATAATGGTCCGTTGTTGGTTGGAAACTATGGTCAAATAGGCAGTTTTGAACAGACTTATTTAGATTATAGTTTGAATGTTTTTAATCAACATGCTATTGATGCTTATCATGAGTCAGGTATTGAAAGAATAACACTCAGTTATGAATTGAGTAAAGATGAATTGTATAAATTAAAGCCTAATAAAGGTCAAGCACTTGAAATGATTGTATATGGTTATGCTCCAGCTATGATTATGTCGTACTGTCCAATCACAAAACAGCCGACTCACTGTGAAACATGCAATGAACCGTGTAAAAATCATCATGCATTAAAAGATAGATTTGATGAAGATTATCCAATGATTAGAAATGGACAACGTATAGAAATTTTAAATAGTAGAAGACTTCATCTGTTAAGAGTGTTTGATGACTTATTAATGATGGATATCAAGTATTTCAGATTGGACTTTACTATTGAATCACCAGAGGAAGTTAGACGCGTTACTGAAGCTTATATCAGTGTTTTAAAGGGTAAAACTGCTCAATTGGCATTTGAAGATGGCACTCCAGGACATTTCCATAGAGGCGTTGAATAGTGAAATATTATTGTAAAATAACTTTACAGATTTAATGTTATAATTAATGATGGAAGGAGATGTGGTTGAGACCGCATATGTGATTATGAACAAAAGAGCATTAAGAGTTTTAGAATTTGATAAAATAAAAAATAAATTAAGAGAAAAGGCAAGTTCATCACTAGGAAAAGCTTTAGTAGATGAATTAACACCTTCAAAAGATTTTGATGAAATAAAATCTTGGATAGATGAAACAACTGAAATGAATAGTATGATTTTAAGCAATGGTTCTTTTCCGATAGGTCCGTTTGTTGAAATGGATATTTATATGAAAAGAGCAGCAATTGGATCTTTCTTATACCCAGGAGAATTATTACAGGTTTCAGATACACTTAGAACGGCGAGAAGGGTTAAACAACATATCAAAAAGAGTAATATACCTGATATGAAGTATCCTATTTTTCATGAATTTGGAGAACAACTATCTGCTTATAGAGATATAGAAGAACGTATCAATATATCTATTATTGGTGAAACTGAAATCTCTGATAAAGCCAGTTCGGCTTTGTCGAATATTCGTCGTCAAGTGGATAAGAAGAATCAAGCGATTAGATCAAAGCTTAACCATATTATTACCTCAGATTCAATGCAAAGATACCTGCAGGATAGTTTGGTAACCATTCGTGATGATCGATTTGTTGTACCTGTAAGAAGCGAACATAAAAGTCATTTGAAAGGTATCGTACATGATCGTTCAAGTAGTGGTAACACACTGTATATTGAGCCGATGGCAGTTGTAGAGCTAAACAATGATTTGAAGGAATTAAAACTAAAAGAAAAAGCTGAAATCGAAAAGATTCTAAAAGAAATTACTCAGGAAATATATGAAGTAGAAGAATCAATTTTAATGAATCAAGTCATCTTAAAACAAGTGGATTTTGCCGTAGCCAAAGGAAAATTATCCATTGAAATGAGAGGTATGGCGCCAAAATTAATCAATGAAAGACGAATCAGACTTAGAAATGCTAGACATCCATTTATTGATCCTAAAGAGGTAGTGCCTTCTAACATCTGGCTGGGTAAAGAGTTTACAACCTTGTTGATTACAGGACCAAATACAGGTGGTAAAACAGTGACTTTAAAGACGGTTGGTTTATTGGTTCTTATGACTCAATCGGGTCTTCATATTCCAGCGGATTATGGTACTGAAATGTCTGTATTTACAAATGTATTTGCTGATATAGGTGATGAACAAAGTATTGAGCAAAGTTTAAGTACGTTTTCATCGCATATGACCAATATAGTGACTATTCTAGATGAAATGGATGAGGACTCATTGGCATTATTTGATGAACTTGGAGCCGGTACAGATCCGACTGAGGGTGCTGCACTTGCTATGGCGATATTATCAGAATTATATTGTAGAGGTATTAGAACAATAGCAACAACTCACTATAGCGAATTAAAACATTTTGCTTTTACAAAACAAGGTATAGAAAATGCCTGTGTTGAGTTTGATATCAATACTCTATCGCCAACCTATAAACTTTTAATAGGTGTACCCGGTAAATCAAATGCTTTTGAGATTTCTAAAAAACTGGGTCTTAGTGATTATGTTATTGATAATGCAAGAGCACTCGTAGATAACAATAATATTGAGTTCGAAGATATTTTAAATAGCATTGAAACCAGTAGAAAAGATGCAGAAGTTGAAAGAGATGAAGCAATCAAACTGCGTTTAGATGCTGAAAAACTTAAAAATCAATTACAAGATAAGCGAGATACAATTGAACGACGTCAGGATAAGATGCTCACAAAAGCAAAAGATGAAGCCAATTCAATACTTAAGAAGGCTAAACAAGAAGCGGATGAAATTATTAAAGAGCTTCGCGGATTGAAAACTCAAAATACAAAAGATGCAAATAAACGAATAGAAGAGATGCGTAAAAAGCTTAAGGACAGTATTGGTGAAACCAATCAAAGTCTTTCGAAAGTTGAAGTGGCATCAGATGATATACCAAAAGATTTAAAGGTTGGTGAACCTGTTTATGTGATCAGCTTAGACCAAAAAGGTGAAGTGGCGTCAAAGCCTGATAATAAAGGTGATTTAACCGTTCGTATAGGTATCATGAAGATGAAGGTCAATATCAAACAAATTCGTCGTACAAAAGCGGAGAAGAAAGAAAAAAGTTTTTCTTCATCGAGATCATTTAAATCTAGAAGTGCTACTTTATCAACCTCTGTTGATTTAAGGGGTAAAAACTATGAAGAATCAATTTATGAATTAGACAGTTATATAGATGATGTTTCGCTGTCAGGTTTAGATCAAGTAACAATCATACATGGTGTTGGTACGGGTGTGTTAAAGAGTAAGCTAAAAGTTTATTTCAAGAAACATTCTCTTATTGCATCTTTTAGAGATGGTGAATATGGTGAAGGTGGCGCTGGAGTAACGATTGTTAAGGTGAAAAAATAATGATTTTAGTGAGTAGTTGTTTATTGGGATTGTGTTGCCGATATGATGGCAAAGAAAAAGTTGATGAACAGGTTATGAACTATTTAAAAGATAAAACTTATATCCCTATTTGTCCTGAACAGATGGGTGGTTTATCTACGCCGAGAGAGCCTGCTGAAATTGTGAGCAAACATCCTTTATCAATTCAAACGGAAACTGGAATTAATGTGACCAGTGAGTTTCTAAAGGGTGTAGATGAAGTAGTGAAGTTGTTATCACTTTATGATGTCAAAGAAGCAATACTGAAATCTAAAAGTCCATCTTGTGGGACGTATCAAATATATGATGGCACATTTACTAGAACATTGATAAATGGATCTGGTGTGATGTCAAAGAGACTACAAGAAGAGTCTATAAAAGTTATTAATGAAGAAGATTTGGTTTAACCAGATCTTCTTTTTTTTAGAAAAATTATTGAGAGCGATGAAAGAGACGAATCAACGATTCGTCTCTTTCTACAGTAAGTCTATTTAATGAATATCCCTAAAGATATTTATTACTGATTTTTTTCTAGGAAGTCAACAATTCTTCCTTCGTGGTACTGTTTCAGTGCTGTACTTGCTTTCTTTTGTCTTGGATATAAGAACCAAGCTAAAAGTGCTCTTTCTACATGTAATCTATTTTCAGCCTCTTGGAAGACGATAGATCTTTCAGGATGATCCATTACTTCGCTTGTAATTTCAACATCTCGATTAGCAGGTAAACAATGAAGAGCTTTACAATGATCAGGTGCTTTTTCTAATAAAGACATATTGAGCTGATATTTAGGACTAAAAGCAGCCATTCTATCTTCTTCTTCATCTTCATAACCATAGTATGTCCATACGTCAGGAATGATAAAATCAGCATCCTTAACCGCATCATCAATATCTTCAGTGATTCTAAATGTCCCGCCAGTTTCTTTCATCTTATTATTGACCAATTCTATTTCAGAAGCCATTAATGAGTATTGTTTTGGAGATGCTATTGTATATCTTAATCCTAATGCGGCACAAAGATGAGCAGTTTCCATAGCCATGATACCTGTATCAGATGAGTCACCTGCAAATACAATGTGTAAATCTTCAAGTTTTTTGCCTTCAGGCATATGTTCAATCATCGTAAAGATATCACAAATGCCTTGTGTTGGATGGTTATAATAAGTCATTGCATTCAGAACTGGTACATATGCATGTTTTGCAAAGTTAAGAATCGTTTCATGTTCTTTGGTTCTAAACATAATCCCACTACACATACTTGATAGGATTTTAGCTGTATCTTGAATGGCTTCATGACTTCCGAAATGTATTTGGCCAGGTGCTAAATAAAGTGCATGTCCACCTAATTCTGTCATGGCATTTTCAAATGATACTCTTGTTCTTGTAGATGGTTCTTCAAAAATCATCGCAAGTGAACTGCCTTTTAATAGTTGTGGTACTGCACCTTGGAAATAAGCTTCTTTTAACATCTTAGTTAACTCAAGAATGTCTAAAAGTTCTTCTTTACTGAAGTCAATATTGTCAATTAAATGTTTTAATGGTGCATTGTTGTTTCTCATAAAAATCTCCTTTAGTTTTGGAGGAGTTTATTTTGCACTATCAGACTAACATGATTTAATTGCAGGATAAAGTCTATTCAAACTTTCTGTAACCATCTTTCGGAGATAACTGATTTTTACATATTGAGTAACGGTGTTACAATTTGTTTGTAACATTGTTACCTGATATGTAACGATGTTCTAAAACGTGTAACGGAATTCTAAATGATTTATTTGAATATTCCATGAATAAAACCTGTGTTAAGATTAAAGAGACAAAATTATTCAGGAGTTTATTTTGCAAATCAATCTCACTGAGAATTTTATTAGGGGGTAAAATAAATGAGTAAGAATATACTGAGCACGCCAAGAAAAGATGGATTCAGAATGCCTGGAGAGTTTGAAAAACATGAAGGGTGTTGGATGATCTGGCCTGAAAGGACAGATAATTGGAGACTTGGGGCAAAACCTGCTCAAGCCGCTTTTATTGAAGTGGCAAAAATAATTTCAAAGTATGAACCTGTTACCATGTGTGTATCTGACAAACAATACAATGTAGCAAGAGAGCTTTTACCATCTGATATTAGAGTTGTAGAAGTATCAAATGATGATGCTTGGATGAGAGATGTTGGTCCTACTTTTGTGATTAATGATACAGGAGATATCAGAGCTGTTGATTGGCGATTTAATGCTTGGGGAGGATTATTAGATGGTCTTTATTTCCCTTGGGATAAAGATGATAAAATTGCTAGAAAGGTAGCAAATGTTGAGAATTTAGATTACTACAAATTGGAATCATTCATATTAGAAGGTGGTTCGATACACGTTGATGGTGAAGGTACATGTATTGTAACTGAAGCATGTTTACTAGATGAAAGTAGAAATCCGGATTTATCAAAAGAAGAAATAGAAACATATCTTAAAGACTACTTAAATATCAGTAAAATCATTTGGTTAAAAAATGGTATTTATTTAGATGAAACAAACGAACACGTCGATAATATAATTCATTACTGTGCACCTGGTGTTGTGGCTTTAGCATGGACGGATGATGAAACAGATCCACAATATGAGTACTCAAAAGCAGCTTATGATGTTTTAAGTAATGAAGTGGATTCAAAAGGTAGGGTTATAGAAGTGGTTAAACTTCATATTCCTGATCATGTGATTGTAACAAAAGAGGAAGCAGATGGTGTTGATTCTGTTGATGGGACTTTGCCAAGAATGGAAGGGGATCGACAAGCAGCTTCTTATGCCAATTTTTACATAGCAAATGGAGCAATTATTTTACCGATTTTCGGTGATGAGAAACATGATAAATTAGCAATCGAAATTTTACAAACAGTATTTCCAGATAGGTTAATTGAAACAATTTATGCACGAGAAATTATTTTAGGTGGTGGTAATATTCATTGTATCACTCAACAACAACCTGCTAGAAGGGAGTAAACTATGGAAGTGAAGAAAAAAGGTATTGGAGGTTTTACAGTATTTTTCGGTGTTATATCATCGATGTTATTTTTAGATACAATTGCTTCTTCAGCCAATATGGGGGCTCAAGTCTTCTCATGGTATATTATATTAGCAATTATGTTTTTTGTCCCAATGGGATTTATAGTTGCTGAATTAGGTGCAACTTATCCTGATAAAGGTGGCATTTATGGGTGGATTAAAAGAGCTTTTGGAGCAAAGTGGGCTTCAAGAACCTCTTGGTTATATTGGATTAATGCCGCTTTATGGATGCCTGCAACCATTATTTTTATCACAGGTATACTGGCTCAATTAGTATATCCCGAAGCGGGATTGATGTTTAATGTAATTGGGGGAGTTATTCTCTCATGGATTGTTATATACATCAGTAGTTTATCAACGGAAGAAAGCAGTACTTTAAATTTAATCTCAGGTATTATTAAACTGATTTTACCGATTTGTTTGGTTTTAGCAGCTATATATTATACCGTTACAAAAGGCGCAGCTACTCAGATTACATTTGGTGGTTTAATGCCTGACTTAAAACAAGGCTTAGACTTTTTACCAGTGGTTGTTTACAATATGTGTGGTTTAGAAATTATCCTTGGTAATGTACATAAATTTGACAATCCAAAGAAAGATGTACCAAAATCAGTTATTTCAGGAGCAATCACAATGTCATTTGTTTACATCGTGTGTTCTATAGCGATTTTATGCATTATACCAGTTGAGAATGTTGGTGTCGTTGAAGGATTTGTAGATGCATTTATTATCGTATTTGGTAGTGGTTTGCTTGGAAAAGTTATTGTTTTAACAATCGGTGCTTTATTTACTGCGACATTGATCACTCAAATTCAGTCTTGGACATTGGGATCTGCATTTGTTGTGGCTGAGGCTGCAGAAGCAGGAGAGATGCCGAAAATATTTGCAAAATACAATAAAAACGAATCCCCAGTGGGTGCTTTACTTATGACTGGATGTGTTTCAACATTTGTTATTGTATTATATGGATTTATGGCAAGTTCATCAGAAACTTTATTCTGGATGTTATTTGAATTTAGCTCAATGTTATTCTTAATGCCATACGTTATATTGGTATTTGCATTTGTAAAATTAAGAAAAATAGACAAACATATAGAAAGACCATTTAGATTCCCTGGAAGCGATTTAGTAGCAAAGATTTTTGCAGTCGGTATGTCAGCAGTCATAATGATTACGATTATGTTGTTTGTGTGGGTTCCTGGATATGCAATTGATTGGGCGTATACTATACCAGTGGTTGGTGGTGTTATTATATCAATCATAGTGGGTGAACTCATTATATTAAAACAAGGGAAGAAAGAAAAAATATCTATTGAAGATAGAGTTAATAAAACAAGTTAAGGATAAGGTGGTTTAGCTTGCTAAATCACCTTATTAATTAGTTTATGAAGTTCTCATTTTGTAATATAATAAGATTATCATAGGAGGTACCATATGAATAAAGATTTTTATGTTGTTATAGAAAATGAGATTGCTTCTTTAAAT
>JABXKX010000329.1 GCA_013619035.1 Peptostreptococcaceae bacterium | reverse complement strand
CTTAAAATGTACTTTCACTTTTATAAGTGTTATTCAATAACACCACCACCGACCAATAACTCACCATCATAAAATACTACAGCTTGTCCTGGGGTGACTGCTCTTTGAGGTTCATCAAAGATAACTTTTACGCGTTCACCTTCCTTATAGAGTGTACACGGTGAGGTCTTAGAAGAATATCTCACTTTACCCTCACATTTATAAGGAGTTTCCAATGTATCAAATGTAATAAAGTTTACCTCTTTTGCATAAAGTTCAGATTTGAACACATCTTCATTATCTCCTAAAACAACCTCGTTGGTTTTAGGTCTTATCTCTACGACATACATAGGTTTACCAAAAGTAACTCCTAATCCTTTTCTTTGACCGATTGTATAATAAATAATTCCCTTATGTTCACCTAACACATTACCTTTTATATCCACAAATTTTCCTTTAGGAATCGGCTTTAATGTGTGTTCTTTTACAAATCTTGCATAATCATCATCTATTACAAAACACAATTCTTGTGAATCGTTTTTCCTTGCAACAATCAAATCTTCTCTTTCAGCTATTTGACGCACTTCTTCTTTGGTTTCAAATACACCCAATGGCATCAAAGTATGTTTAATTTGTTCTTGAGACAAACTATACATCATGTATGTCTGATCTTTTCTTTTTTCTTGTGATTTTGAAATGGTATATCGATCCAAGGTCTCATTATAACCTATGATACCGTAATGCCCCGTCGCCACATAATAAGCACCTAAACTATGAGCAGTTTTTAATAACTCATCAAATTTAATATACTTATTACATCTGATACACGGACTTGGTGTATGACCACTTAAATACTCATCAATAAAATTATCTACAATCGTTTCAATAAATTGTTCGTTGTAGTTAATCACATAAAATGGTATTTCAAGCTTTTCAGCAACCAATCTGGCATCTTCTACCGAAGACAAACTACAGCAGCCACCATAGTCTTCTGCATAGTTTTCTTCATCTTCTTCCCAAAGCTTCATTGTGATACCAATCACTTCATAACCTTGTTCTTTTAATACATAAGCAGCAACTGCACTATCTACACCACCACTCATGCCTATTACAACTTTATTTTTATCTAACATGATTTCTCCTACTTTAATGTGTGACTATTTTAGTAGTCTCTTGACTATTTCAGTTAACTTTTCAACAACATAATCGATTTCTTCATATGATGTCATATCTCCAATGGTCATTCTAATAGATGCTTTTGATTCTTCCTTAGTAAGTCCTATCGCTAGAAGTACATGAGAAGGATTAATAGATCCAGATGAACAAGCTGACCCAGCAGAAACTGCAATACCAGCTAAATCTAAGTTCATTAACAGTGTATCACCTTTTATGCCTTTTATCATAATATTTAAAGAGCCTGGATGTCTATTTGTATGTCCATTTACTTTAAACTCGAAATTGTTTTCTAATTGTTCTTTTAAGTATGTGCGTTTACTCAGCAGTGTTTGATTTAATTCATCTAAATTTTCATATCTAAGTCTTGCTGCTTCTGAAAAACCAACAATACCAGAAACATGATTTGTCCCTGCTCGTCTATTTCTTTCTTGCGCACCGCCATCTAAAATACTTTTTATTTTAATACCTTTTCTAATATAAAGGCCACCAATACCAGTTGGTCCATAAATTTTATGACTTGACATACTCATTAAGTCAATATTTAGATCTTTTACATCAATAGTCATATAACCAAAAGCTTGTACAGCATCTGTATGAAAAATAATCTCTCTTTCTCTACACAATCTACCGATCGCTTTAATATCTTGTATGGTGCCGATTTCATTATTTACAAACATGATGCTTACTAAAATTGTATCTTTTCTAATCGCTTTTTCCAAGGCATCTAATGAGATGAAACCTTCAGTATCTGCTTCTAAATATGTAACTTCATAACCTTTATCTTCAAGGGTTTTTGCTGTATTTAAAACAGCAGGATGTTCTATATTAGAAACAATAATATGTTTTCCTTTTTCTTGATAACTCTCAGCTATACCTTTTAATGCCCAGTTATCTGCTTCAGTACCGCCGGAAACAAAATATATTTCATCATACGAGCCATTTATGAGTTTTGCTAATAATCTTCTACTTTGATCAACGGCTTGATTTTGTTTTCTACCAAAACTATGAATACTAGATGCATTACCATAACACTCTGTCATATAAGGTAACATCTTATCTAATACTTCTTTTTTTAGTGGCGTTGAAGCCGCATAATCTAAATAAATTGGATTCATAAAGCCCTCTTTCTACACTATATCAGTGTTATATTATAGCCTGCTGAAACTGATTAATCAAGTCTAGTCATAGTTTAAGCTATTTCCATGTATATATCAACATTATACACAAGGAATAGACGATAAGAAATGACAAAAGACCATAAATAATCTCTAAAAAAAATAAGAAAAGACACTAAGTGTCTTTTCATTAGGGGGATTATATATTAAAGTCTGACATCCCTGAATTCAATTGTTCAAGATGTCTATTTGAATCTTCTTTTAAGTCATATATTCTTCACTCATTACTACTTAAGCTTTCTTTGATCTCATGTTTCTAGTTTTTACATCAAATACAACTGCTGCTACTAACACAAGACCTCTGATGATATATTGATATGAAACGCCAACGTTCATAAGGTCCATACCTTTTGTTAATGATGCCATAACCAAAGCACCTATAATTGATCCAGTGACTTTACCAACACCACCTGATGCTGATACACCACCGACATAAGCTGCTGCAATAGCATCTAATTCAAATAGTTGACCTGCTGTAGGAGTTGCTGATTGTAGTCTTGCTGTAAATAAAATACCTGATAATGCAGCCAACATAGTCATTGAACCAAATACAGTATAAGTTATTTTGCTTACGCTGATACCGGAAAGCTCTGCAGCTTCCGGGTTACCACCCACAGCATATATATGGCGACCTAAAGTCGTATTCTTTGTGATAAAGTGATAGATTGCAACAACAACACCAACGATTAACATCGTATAAGAGAAACCTTTAAAACTCGCAAGTTGCCATACGAAGTATGAGATGATCATTGATACAAATGCTAATTTTGCAATAAATAATGGTAGCGTTGAAACATGTAAACCATAAGAAGCTTGTTTGTTTCTGCTCTTTACTTCATTGTAGATAAAGAATACTATACCAAGTAATCCTATTATAAGAGACAAGATATGAAGCCCATCTACACTTGCTATATCTGGTATATAACCATTACCAATGGCATTAAAGGTTTCATTACCTGTAAAAATTGTTTCTGAGTTTGTGATTCTAATCAAAGCACCTCTAAATAGAAGCATACCTGCAAGCGTTACAACAAAAGCTGGCACGCCCATTTTAGCCACTAAGAATCCATTCCACATACCTATAACTATACCAATTGCCATAACAATAGGAATAATTAAATAGAGTGGCAAACCGACTCTAGATGATAATATTGCAGCTACAGCCCCTAGAAATCCAGCAACAAATCCTACTGATAAATCAATATGACGAATGACAATTACCAGTGTCATACCAACTGCCAATACCGCTATATACCCAGTCATATCAATTAGATCTGATATAACTCTAGGTGTTAAGAACAATCCATTTGTTAATGAATTAAAAATTAATATTATAAATCCAAGTGCAATGTACATACCATAATCTCTGATATTTTCCTTTAATGCACTCGGTACCAAATCACCGATTTTTTTAGTTAACATATTTCCTCCTAAACCGTCGCCATTTCCATGATTTTTTCTTGAGTTGCTTCTTCAATCGGAAGCTCCCCAACCATTTGTCCTTCAGCCATTACATAGATACGATCACTCATACCGAGTACTTCCGGTAGTTCTGATGAAATCATAATCACACTTAAACCCTGTGCCACCAAATCATTCATAATCGTATAAATTTCATACTTTGCACCAACATCAATACCTCTTGTTGGTTCATCAAGTATCAATATGTTTGGTTGAACAAACAACCATTTCGCAATAGCAACTTTCTGTTGATTACCACCACTCAGATTTTTCACCTTTTGTTCTATAGATGGTGTTTTGATATTTAAAGATTTTCTATAAGACTCGGCTATTTGAATTTCTTCCTGAGTATTCACAACACTGGCATCAGAAATTTTATTTAAGTTGGCCAATGTGATATTTTGTTTGATATCTTGATCTAGAATTAAACCATTGCCTTTTCTATCTTCAGAAACATATGCTAATCCATTTTTGATTGCATGACGTGGTGATTTAAATTTAACTTTCTTATCATCGATATAAATTTCACCTGATAATTGATAACCTTTGAAATTACCGAAGATACTGTGCGCAAACTCAGTTCGACCGGCGCCCATCAATCCTGCAACACCAACAATTTCTCCTGCTCGAATATTAAAATCGACATTTTTTACAACATCTCTACCAAGCTTTTTATCATGAGCCGTCCAATTTTTAACTTCTAATTGAATCTCACCAATTTGTTTATCTGTTCTTTTGGGGAAAATATCATCGATCTCACGACCAACCATATACTTAATAATATCTCTTTCATTGATTTCATTCTTTTCTTTATCTAAAGAACAAATTGTTTGACCATCTCTTAAAATTGTCACTGTATCAGCGACTTTTAAAACTTCTTTTAATTTATGAGAAATCATAATACAGGTAACACCCAGCTTTTTTAATTCCAAAAGTAACTCCAGTAAATTATCGCTATCATCTTCATTTAATGCCGCTGTCGGCTCATCTAAAATCAATAGTTTAACTTCTTTACTCAGAGCTTTTGCAATTTCAACAAGTTGTTGTTTACCCACACCTAAATCTATTATTTTAGTATTCGGATGGACATCTAGTTTTACCTTGTCTAACATCTTTACTGCCTCTACACGAGTTTGATGCCAATCGATAATACCACCAGATTTTATTTCATGTCCCAAAAATATATTTTCATAGACCGACATTTCAGGAACAAGAGCCAATTCTTGATAAATAATTGAAATGCCTTGATGCTCACTATCGTTTATACGTGAGAATTTTTGAATATCACCATTGAAAACAATATCACCTGTGTAATGGCCATATCCATAAACACCACCTAATACTTTCATTAATGTTGATTTTCCAGCACCGTTTTCTCCCACTAAACAATGAATTTCCCCTTCTTTCACTTGAAAATTCACTTGATCTAGGGCTTTAACTCCTGGAAATTCCTTTGTGATATTTCTCATTTC
Organism: Peptostreptococcaceae bacterium; assembly: GCA_013619035.1. Next base: position 5,725 of record JABXKX010000329.1, on the reverse strand, counting down.
TAAAATATTTTTTGCCATGTGTAACTCCTATTCTATGATCAGTTTATTTCTCAACCATTAACACTAAAATAGTGATGAAGTATCTCCATCACTATTTGTGTTAAATTTAAAGATGAGATACTATTCTAATCCTGTAAATTCACTTGCTTCATAGTATCCAGACTCGATGATTGTAGCTTTAACATTCTCTTGAGTTACAGTAATAACTTTAATGTCTTTAGCCTTTACATCAACTTTTCCATTATCATAAGAACCGTTAGTATCAACAGTTTTACCTTCTAATGTATCAATAGCAGTAGCAATTGCACCATTTACTAAATCTCTAACATCTTTAAGAACTGACATTGATTGTTTGCCTTCAATTACATATTGGATAGAAGGTTTTTCAGCATCTTGACCTGTTACATAAATTGTTAAACCTTCTTCTTTAGAGAATTGATCATAGATTGATCTAGCTGTACCATCGTTTGGAGCTAAGATAAATGTATTACCAGCTGGTGGTGCTGCAGTAATATGTGACTCAGATTTAGATTTTGCAACTTCTGGTTTCCAGTCAGTTGTAATCTGCTCGATGATATCACCCATCTCTTCTCTAGTTAATGTTGCTTTATTCATATATTCAACAGCTTTTGTTGAGTTTTGTACTTCAAATGTGCCGTCAGCAATCTTAGGTTGTAATACAGCCCAAGCGCCTTCGAAGAATAAGAATGCATTGTTATCTGTTGCTGCACCAGCATATAAGTATAATTTCTCACCAGTTGCGCCATTTAATTGATCTACTAAGTATTGACCTTGAGCAGCACCAACTGAGATAGAGTTAAATGTAACATAGTAATCAACAGCATCAGTATTAGTTACCAATCTATCATAAGAAATAACTGTGATACCTTCTTCTTTAGCTGCTTCAACTGCCGCTGCAGCTGCTGCACCATCATGAGGTGTGATAATCAATATTTTGATACCTTTAGCGATTAAAGTCTCAACATTTTGCTTTTCTCTAGCTGAGTCACCTTGAGAGAATAAAATCTCTACATTGTACTCTGTATCTTTTAATGCATCTTTGAATCTTGTTTCATCCTGAACCCATCTTGGTTCTTCTTTCGTTGGTAATACAATTCCGATATCTACAGTTGAACCCGCTTTAGCGTCATCGCCATCAGCATTGTTACTACAACCTGCAAACACACTCATAACCATAACAAGTATTAAAAGCATTGATAATAATTTTTTCATTGTCCCCTCCATTTGTTTTGTTTAATTGACAAGCTAAGTATATGAAAAAAAACGCTTTCCTACCATGGAATTAAAAATGACCTATTAGGACATTTTTAATCTGTTGTAAGAAAACGTTCTCCTATCTGCATTATTTTAAGATTAAAAAAATACTAGCAGAAAATCTGCTAGTCTAAATAAGTCACTCTATCTGATTCATAACGATCTACATAATGATTCTTACTATCTGAATAACCAAAAGGTACAATGGCAAATGGTAAAACATTTTCGAGTTGAAGAACATCTCTAACAAATGTCATCCGTTCTTCACTTGGTGCAACACCTAACCAAACACCACCTAATCCTTGTTCTACTATTTCAAGTAATAGATTTTGAGTACATGCACCCATATCTTGAGTCCACATATCTTTAATCGCCATACGTTTAGTTCTACCCACAAGTACAATCGCCACAGGTGCACTTGAAACCATTTTAGAGTAAGGACTCAAGTCTGATAATTTTTCGAGCAACTCTTTATTAGTAACCACCACAAACTCCCATGGTCTTTGATTGGCTGCTGATGGTGCTTGCATCGCTGCTTTTAAAATCATATCAATTTTTTCCTGTTCAACAGGTTGATTTGTATAAGATCTAATACTTCTTCTAATATCTATTGTGTTCATAAACGCTCCTTGTATATTACTCAAGTGAAATATCCTTAATCCCTGTATATATCTTCTCTTTTATGAAAGCCATCTTTTATGACCGTTTCCATCAAATTATCACGCGTCACTGGTATGACATCTAATTTGATATAAGGTACATCAAAGCCATTGTAAATGGTATCACTGGTTAGAATCTCTTCACCCAAAGCAAGTTTTATCGCATACTCTACTGCCGATTCAGCAAGATTTTTAATTGGTTTATAAATAGTGACATGTTGAGTCCCTTCAACTATACGTTGACAGGCTGAGATATCAGCATCATGACCGGCTACCGGTACCTGTCCAGCCAGTCCATTTTCAGATAATGCTCTTATGGCTGCATCTGCTAGATGATCATTCGCTCCGATTATACCATGGATTTCAATGCCTGAATTGATGACTTCAATAACAGCATCATAAGCAGGTGCTTCTCTCCAATCGTCTGCCCAAACTTCTTTTACAATTTTAATAGCACCGGATTCTACATAAGGCTTCAGTATCGATTTATAACCTTCATTAAACATAGAAGAGTTATTATCATCAGGTGAACCATTGATGATGATATAGTTCCCCTTTGGTGATACTTCTAAAAGGTCAATAGCCATCAATTCACCTACCTTTAAATTATCAAATGATAAATAAAGATCTACTGGAGCATTGTTAATTAATCGATCATAAGCGATTACTTTTATACCTTTTTCAATTGCTTCATTGATAACTGCTGATATTCCGTCTTTATCATAAGGGATGACAACAAGCACATCAACTTTTTCTTTGATCAAACTCTCAATCTGCTTCACCTGCATATCGTTATTCTCATTGGCATTATGATAAATAACTTCTACACCTTCTGCTTCAGCTTTAGCTTTAAATAGTTCTTGATCGCGTTTCCACCGCTCTATAACTAAAGTATCTGCACTATATCCAATTTTTATCACACCGTCATCAAATTCTCTTTGACTGAACAGTATGACAATCGTAAGTAGCAACAAAGTCAGTATTATAAAAGTACCTATAACCATCTGTTTCTTAATAGAATTTATTGAATCATTTCGAATCGCATCATTCTTTTTCATTATTTTCTCCATTATTTAAATTCAGTTGGTGAAACCCCTACTAATTTTTTAAATAGCCGACTAAAATAATTTGGATCATTATAGCCGATTTGATAACAAATTTCCTTAACAGTATACTCTTTAGAACGTAATAACTCTTTTGCGACTTCAACTCTCTTGTTCCTTAGATATTCTACGAAGTTTAATCCCATTTCTTCTTTAAAGATGGTGCTGAAATATTGGGGACTGATTGAAACTTCTTTTGATACATCATTTAATCCAATATCTTTAGCATAGTTTTCATCTATAAAGCTTCTTGCTTTAATAATAACATTTGATACATGGCTGTTCTTTTTGTTTTGAATTTTATCAGAGATACTACTGATCTTTCGAATACACCAATTCTCTAGTTGAATTATTTGATCAAATCTCTTAATCTCATTTAAATAAGAGGAGTACCCTACATCGGATTCATTAAGATTGTTTCTATAAGAGGTACTCAGTACCATAACCATCAATTCTAAAATAATATTCCTTGAATCAATTGTATCATGAGAAAATTTGGTTCTTAACTTTTCAAAAAAAGCATTTGTAGATTCTTGTAACGCTTCTTTTTGACCCGTTACCATTAAATGAACAATTTCTATTTCATCGTCTTTAATCTCAGTATAAGAATAGTTATTTTCTCTATCCTGTTCAAATATATCATTGTGGTGCAGTACATTTTCTAAATTAATTTTAGTTAATGCATAATTAGCTTCTTCGAGAGAATTTCTAGTTTTCTCAAGAGGATAACATGATCCAATACCAATCTTTAATGAAACATCAGGCTCGTTAATTGTTTCAAGAATCGTTTCAGCTAAAGCCATCGCTTTGACCCTTTGTTCATATTCAAAATCATATTGATCTTCAAAAACCACAACTGTAATTCTGTTGATAATCATAGGTCCAATCGCACAATGACATTTATATTTAATCGTATTTTGAATCTTTGGATACAATAAATCATTCTTAATTTCAGTACTCAATTGATCCTCATCTTTATGAGATAACTCCAATACAAACACAAAAGCCTTTTCTTTTTTTATTTCAAATATATCCTGATATTTAATCAACTCTCTTTTAAAATCTGTGTTCATCAAAAGAGAATAAATAAAGCCCTTTTCAAGTACTGGCATAACTTGCTCTAGTTTTTCTCGATTTCTGATCATACGACTTCTTTGTTCTCGTTCTTCTTCTATATCATCCATCGCCCTTTGAATGACCTGAATAAGTTTGGCTTGATTGATAGGTTTTAGAATATAATCACATACACCTAGTTCTACAGCCTGTTTTGCATATTCAAATTGTTCATAAGCCGAGATGATAACAAAACGGGTTTGATGGTATCTTTTACGAATGGTTTCAATTGCTTCAATACCATTGATCCCAGGCATTTTTATATCCATCAAAATAATATCAGGATGTTTTTCTGCATTCATTTCAATGGCTTCACGACCCGTGGAAGCCATCCCTATAATTTCAATATTACTGAAATGTTTTTGTAGAGTTACTTTGATTCCTTCTTGGACAATCCATTCATCATCCGCTATCAGCACTTTATACATCGTTCACCTCTATTGGTAATTTTATTGTCACTTCTACACCGTCGCTATTCTTAATATCAAACAGATTTTCTTGATGGTAGTAAAGTTCTAATCGCTCTCTTACATTTCTAACACCAATATTTTCTGACTCACTCTTCTTCATAATCTCATGAATGATTTTCTCACTCATACCAACGCCATTGTCTTTTATGATGACTTCAACATAATCAGACATCATTTGACTTATAATTGTGATTTTTCCACCTTGTTCTAAACTGCTTAGTCCGTGTATATAAGAATTTTCAACAATCGGTTGTAAAATCATTGGGGGCATTAAAACCATCATCGTTTCTGGTTCTACTATAAATTCAAACTGAATTCTATCTCTAAATCTTACTATCAGTAATTCATAATAATCTTTTATATTTCTAATCTCATCTTCTAAAGTACAGTAATCTTGTTGCATTCTCATATTGTATCGGAATAACCTGGACATGGTTTCAAGGAAGTGTCCTGTTTTTGAAGCATTTTCTATTACAGATAATTGAACACCCGCATTAATTGTATTGAATAAAAAGTGAGGATTAATCTGTGACTGCAAGGCACTAAGCTTTGCACGTTCTAACAAATAGGTCATCTTTAAATTCTTCATATGTTCATCTTTAAGTTCAGCTTCCATCTCTGCTTGAAGTTTTAATGTATCGATATGAAGGACGATATTATTCTTCATCTTATTAAAGGCTTCTGCTAACATACGGTATTCATTATCTGAATCAATGATGATATCTTCTGTTTTAAAATTACCCTCTGATATTTCTTCTGCTGATTTATAAAGCGCATTGATTGGTTTTACCATATTTGAAGTGATGACATAAACAATCAACATAGACAATATGATTAAGTCGAGTATAATCACATTGGTTGTTGTTTGTAATAACCGTGTCTGATTAAGAAGCTCAAGATAAGCAATTGAGTTGGTTTCTATTTGCTGTTTATTCATCTGGAGAATATACTCAAATACAAAACCTTGAATCTTCTGACTCTTCTCATAATGTTTGTAATACTCATTAACGTTTCTTTGTCTCTTAAAAGTAATGGCAAGATCTGCCTCTACTTGATATTGATCAATTAAATTAAATACATTTTTCATATATAATTCATTATGTTC
>JABXKX010000398.1 GCA_013619035.1 Peptostreptococcaceae bacterium | reverse complement strand
AGTTGTGAAAGCAATAGATTAATTGTATAATGAACTGACAAGAAAAGAAGGTGAAAATATGATTAAAGCAAATGATGTTAATTTTAAATATAAAAGACAGGATTCTATAACTTCAGTTTTAGAAGATTTCAATATACATGTCAAAGATGGTGAGTTTGTAGTGATTATGGGTCATAATGGATCTGGTAAATCTACATTTGCTAAATTAGCCAATGCAATATTATTACCAAATGAGGGTGATGTATTGATTGCTGATATGAATACCAAAAAAGAAGAAAATTTATGGAAAATAAGAGAACATGCTGGATTGATATTTCAAAATCCAGACAATCAAATTGTAGCAACTATCGTAGAAGAGGATATAGCTTTTGGTCCTGAAAATTTAGGTGTTGAATCATCTGAAATAAAAAGACGTGTGGATGAAGTTTTAAAAATTGTTGATATGGATGATTATCATAAGAGACCACCACATATGCTTTCTGGAGGTCAGAAGCAGAGAATTGCTATAGCAGGCGTTTTAGCGATGAAACCAAAATGCATTATACTAGATGAACCAACTGCTATGTTGGATCCAGCAGGTAGAGCAGAAGTACTTAGTATAATAAAACGTCTTAATAAAGAAGAAAAAATGACCGTTGTTTTAATTACACACTATATGAATGAAGCCATTGATGCTGATAAAATTGTTGTAATTGATAAAGGGCGTATTGAACTACAAGGTTCTCCTAAGGAAGTTTTCACTAATGTAGAAAAAATGAAGTCTATCGGACTAGATGTCCCACAAGTAACTTCTTTGGCAATTGCATTAAATGAAGAAGGTATTGATATAAATAAAGATATCATTACATTAGAAGAGATGGTGGAGAGTTTATGTCGATTAAAATAAAAAATTTAAAGCATATTTATGATGAAGGCACACCTTATCAACTAGAAGCATTAAGTGGTATTAACCTAGAGATTGAAGATGGTGAGTTAATTGGACTTATAGGACATACCGGTTCAGGTAAATCGACATTGATACAGCATTTAAATGGTCTGTTAAGACCATCAAGTGGTAGTATTGATATCGATGGCTTTAAGATAGAAAAAGGTAAGCAGAACCTAAGATTATTAAGACAAAAGGTAGGTTTGGTTTTTCAATATCCTGAGTATCAATTATTTGAAGAAACCGTTGCAAAGGATGTTGCTTTTGGACCAAGAAATATTGGTATTCCAGAAGATCAAATTGACTCTGTTGTTCAGGAGTCGTTAAAACATGTTGGATTAGACATTAAAGAAATTGGTGAGAAAGCACCATTTGAATTAAGTGGTGGTCAAAAAAGAAAAGTTGCCATTGCTGGCGTTTTAGCAATGAAGCCGAAAGTTTTAATATTAGATGAACCAACTGCTGGTCTAGATCCTAAATCAAGAGATGAACTATTGTGTTATATTAAAGAACTCCATGTAAAAGAAAAGATGACGATTATATTTGTAACACACAGTATGGAAGATGTGGCTAGATTGGCCTCACGTTTGATTGTGATGCACAAAAGTAAAATCGTATATGATGATACCCCTAGAGAAGTGTTTAAGCACAGTGAGCATTTACAGTCCATAGGACTGGATATACCGCAGCTCTCAAAGTTAGTTTTTGAATTGAATGAAAAAGGCTTTGATATTGATGACACACTCATAACATTTAATGAAATTAAAGATGCTATACTACAACAATTAAGGGAGAGATAAATGTTACGTGATATAACAATAGGACAGCATTATCCAGCTGATTCTATTATACATAGACTAGATCCGAGAACTAAGTTGATAGGATCATTTTTGATGATAGTCGCTTTATTCCTCATAACACCATTGATTGGTTATGGCGTTGTTTTTATTGTGGTTTCAACGGTGATTCTACTTTCAAAAGTACCCGTTAAATTTATTCTAAAGGGATTAAAACCGATTCTATTTTTTATAGTAATAGCAGTTTCGATTAATATGTTTTTAACACCTGGTCGCGTTGTATTTTCATTTTGGATATTTGAAATTACAGCAGAAGGTATTGATAGAGCATTGATGACTTTCTTTAGATTTACATTTTTGATTGTGACATCATCTATGGTTACTTTAACCACTTCACCTATGGCGTTGACTGATGGTATTGAGCGTTTATTGACGCCACTAAAAAAGGTTAAATTTCCAGCGCATGAGTTGGCGATGATGATGACAATTGCTCTTAGGTTTATACCGACACTTATTGAAGAAGCCGATAAAATTATGAAAGCTCAAATGGCACGAGGTGCTGATTTTGAAAGTGGCAATATTTTTAAAAGAGCTAAGAATATGATTCCATTATTGGTTCCACTGTTCATTAGTGCTTTTAGAAGAGCAGATGAACTTGCTATGGCTATGGAAGCTAGATGTTACCGTGGCGGTGAGGGTAGAACTCGATTAAATGTGTTAAAATATAATACTGCAGATTTCATAGCACTTTGTTTATCATTGATTTATTTGGTGTTGGTAATTATTTATTTATAGGAGATCTTATGGATCAAGTCGTTAAAATGATCATTGAATATGATGGCACTAACTTTTTTGGTTGGCAAAGACAATCCAAATCTAGGAGTGTACAAGGTGATATAGAAAGAGTTCTAACAAAGATATTTAAAAGAAAGATACAAATTGATGGTGCAGGACGTACCGATGCAGGCGTACATGCATATGGCCAAGTTGCGACATTTAAATCAGCCATTCCTATGCCACTTGAGAACCTTAAACGTGCTCTTAATAATTTTTTGTCAGAAGATATAAGGATATTAACGCTTTCTTTTGAATCAGAAGCATTTCATGCTAGATATTCTGCTAAAGGTAAGACTTATGTTTATAAAGTATTAAATGCATTAGAAAGAGATGTATTCACTTCTCATTATGCCTATCATTACCCTTATGAAATCAAAGAAGAGTTAATATTGGAAGCCATATCTTATTTAATTGGGGAACATGATTTTACCAGTTTTATGGCATCTGGTAGTTCAGCTCAAAATCCAGTAAGAATTATTTATGATATCACATTAAATAAAAATGGTGATAATCTTGAACTTACTTATACTGGTAATGGTTTCTTGTATAAAATGGTTAGAATTATTACAGGATATCTGCTAGAAGTTGGACAAGGTAAAATTTTACCTCAAAAAACTTTGGAATTATTTGAAAATCCCACTAGAAAATACACAACAAAGATAGCACCAGCCGAAGGATTGTACTTAAATGAAGTTTATTACAAATAATCATCAAAAGTACTTGACTTTGACCTGCCATATACATATAATATATATGTTGAATATCGATTATAAATCCAATGCCCCGGGTTTTAATATAAAAATTTGAACTAATTTATTAGGAGGAATGTCATGAAGTCTTACGTAGCGAAGCCATTAGAAATTGAAAGAAAATGGTATGTAATAGATGCGACAGATAAAACATTAGGTAGACTATCAACTGAGATAGCTACTAGATTAAGAGGTAAGCATAAGCCTATCTATACACCTCATGTTGACTGTGGTGATTTTATTATTGTTGTAAATGCAGAAAAAGTAAAAGTAACTGGTAACAAAGCGACACAAAAAGTTTATAGACACCATACAGGTTACATGGGTGGTTTAAGAGAGAGATCTTACAAGGAAATGCTTGCAAAGCACCCTGAAAGAATCATCGAGAAAGCTGTAAAAGGCATGTTACCAAAGAATTCTTTAGGTAGCCAAATGTATAGAAAATTAAAAGTTTACGCAGGCCCAGAGCATGATCATCAAGCTCAAAAGCCAGAAATGCTTGAATTATAAGGAGGAATTTAAATGAGTGGTTTAGTACAATACCGTGGTACAGGTAGAAGAAAAAAAGCTATTGCCAGAGTTAGATTAATTCCTGGTTCAGGTGAAATCACAGTAAACGGTCAAACACTTGATCAATACTTTGATTATGCAACTTTAAGAAGAGAAGTAAAAAGACCTTTATTAGTTACTAAAACTGAAGGCAAATTTGATGCAATCATCAAAGTTGAAGGTGGCGGATATACTGGTCAAGCAGGAGCTGTTAGACATGGTATTTCAAGAGCTTTATTAGAAGTTGATTCTGATGCATATAGAGCAACATTAAAGGCTGAAGGTTTCCTTACTAGAGATCCTAGAATGAAGGAAAGAAAGAAATACGGTCTTAAGAAAGCAAGAAAATCACCACAATTCTCAAAGAGATAGTTGTTGGATTTATCCAAATGTACGAGAACCAGTTTTGGTTCTCGTTTTTTTCTTTTTGTAGTATCATATGATATGATGAACTTAAAGGAGGCTCATATGAAATTAACAGAATATAAAATGATCAGTTTACCAAAATTAAATAACTTACAACCTGGTTTAGAATCCACATGTCTAAAGCTAATGGAAGAAGCCGGTGAGTTGGCTCAGGTAATTGGTAAGTTTAGAGGTTTAAATGGTGAACGAGAAGTATTAGATGAACATAAATTGGTTGAAAAGATATCAGAAGAACTATTGGATGTTGCACAAGTTGCAGTTTCTATGATGTTTGTACTTGAAAATGAATACAACATCAATATTCACGATAAACTTGATGAACATATTGAGAAGCTAATAAGAAAAGGTTATATAGCTGATAAGAAGGTGAAGTAAAATGATTAAAGGTACTTTTTTAATGCCTCATCCACCTATTTTAATACCACAAGTAGGAAGAGGTGCTGAAAAAGAGTGTGAAGGTCTAATGAATGGCTTACACAAAATTGGTAAACAAATCAAAGATATCGCTCCAGACACTATTATAGTGATTACACCTCATGGTCCGGTCTTTAGCGATGGAATTGCCATCGGTTATGATGATAGCTTATATGGCGATTTAGAAAAGTTTGGTTATCCTACCATTTCTATCTCAAAAGAAAATAATAAAATTCTAGTAGATAAGATTATTTATGAAAGCAGTCAAATTGATGTGCCTTGTTTAAAATTAAATGATGAGAACGCTGAGTATTTTAATATCAGTAAATCATTAGACCATGGCGTTATTGTACCTCTAAAATTTGTCGATGACCATTATAAAGACTATAAGTTGGTACATATTACTTATGGCTTGTTTTCAAGTCATAAGCTTTATGAATTTGGAAGAATCATTCAGGCGTGTTCAACTCTTGAAAATATTGTTGTGATAGCAAGTGGTGATATGTCACATTGTTTAAAAGGTGATGGTCCGTATGACTATCATCCATCAGGCACTATTTTTGATCATAAGATTCGAAAGATTCTTGAAGAAAAAGACATACTTTCAGCGATGTTTTTTGATGAGAAACTTCAAAATGAGGCGAGTGAATGTGGTAAAAGATCTATCGATATTATGTTGGGATCCTTAGATGGATACAATTATGATGCGACGACTTATGGTTATGATGGACCTTTTGGTGTTGGCTATCTTGCAATGGGATTTGAAAATTTATCAATTGATGAGAAGAGAAAATTTACTCATTTAATCGAGAAACAGTATAAGAGTAGTAAAAGTGATAAGTTATCAAAAGAAAGTCATTTTGTAAAATTAGCAAGAAGGACGATTGAAAAATATTTGGGTTTAACAGATGAAATCATGTATGATTCATTACCAGCAGAAATGTTTGAAGCTAAAGCGGGTACTTTTGTATCACTTAAGAAACATGGTGCATTAAGAGGATGCATTGGCACGATTGGTCCAACTGAAGATAATGTGGCTTTAGAAATAGTATCTAATGCTGTTAAAGCAGCTTTTGAAGATCCTAGATTTCCAGAAGTTGAAGCAAGCGAATTAGAAGATATTGAGATAACAGTAGATGTATTATTAGAACCAGAAGCAATTGATGACATTTCACTATTAGATACTAAAATTTATGGTGTTATTGTTACATCTGGATACAAGCGCGGACTGTTATTGCCAAACTTAGAGGGTATTGATACCGCTGAAGAACAGGTACGCATTGCATGTCACAAAGGTAGTATTTCAGAAACTGAGGATTATAAGTTAGAACGATTTGAAGTGGTACGATACTATTGATGTGAATGATATGTGTATAACTTAACAATATTGTGGATAACTCATATAATTCGGTGAATAATATGTAGATGAATTAGATTTTAATTATCCACATATTCAGGAAACTGTGTGGATATGCCAGTTGAATACTTGAAATATAGTAAAAGTAAGTGAAAAATAATGTGGATAACTATTCTCTAAAAAAATAGTTATCCACAAAAATGTTAAAAAGTTGGAGTAATCCAACTTTTTTAATTGATTAATTTTGTCATAAAATCTAGCAGTGGTATGGATGTAAACACATGACCATATTTTGAATGTGATATTGTATCTAATAAAACAGGTGAACTTGCTAATGAATAGACTTCAATGAGTTGTAAAGTAAAAGTAACGATAAATAATGCAACAAAACCTCCTAAAACCATACCAAGGATTCTATTGGTAATAGCAAGTGGTAAATGGTCTTGTCTAGATAGGATTACCGATACTACGATAGAAAACAGAACTTTTACAAAAACAAATATAACAAGAATACTAATAATAGCAATCACGTACTCAGTTACGACTTCCATAAATCCTCTACCATATAAAGTACTTAAATTGGATTCGATTGTTGATTGTAATTTAGGATAACTGTGTAGAACAGATCTTAGACCAGGTTCCTGCTGTATCATTTCACTTATGTTATCAGGTATTTTTAATGTTTCAATTGAACGCCCTAATTCAGGACTGATTCTTGAAAAAGTATCAAAAATTTTGTTATGAACATTACCATAAAAGCTTGTTCCATTAATATAAGAAATCAATAAAGGACTGGTCAATTTAGCAATAATAATTGCAACGATATAACCAACTAAATCCAATACTATTCTGAGAATGCCTTTTGCTAATCCCCAAAGACCATAAAAAATAAATATTGCAATAATAATATAATCTAAATAATTCATAATACGCCTCCATAAAGTAATTATATCATAGATTGCAATTTTGGATGGTTGTTAAGCGAATTTCTAATCACTTCTTAATATTGATTTAAAGTTTCTAGTCAAGTTATTTCTTGTTTGCATGATGGGTTCTTCAAGTCGAAACTTGTTAAAACAATATTAAATTAAAAAATAAATAGTTTCATGTGTCCGGATATTGATTATAATAAGTTTTGAGGAGAGTGTTATGAAAAAAATAATAGTGTTGCTAGTGATAATGATATCCCTGGTTATTGGAGGCGTATTTGTTTTAAGAAATACAGGGAGTGATGATAAAGTTATTAATGAAATTGATGAAGACGTTGCAGAAGTCATTGAAGTCATTGAACCTGAACCAGAAATTAGAATTAAGAGTTTCACGTCAGATATGACTATAGAAATATCTGAAGAAGAAGTTGCTTATATTAAAAATGAGAATTTAGTTCAACTGGAATATCTAAACGAACTCTATAGATTTGTGTATCAGTATGATGAAGAGAATAATCAATTGATCTGGGTTTATGAAGATCAAACCTATCTATTTAACTTCAACAGTAATCAATATTCGATTAATGGGAAAGAGTTATATGACAATGATATTCTAGTAAAAAAGGGAAATGTTATCTATGTGTCTTTAGAGGCTCTTCAAAAGCAATTTAATATGAGTTATTTCTTAATAGAAGATCCTTTGTTTTCATTACAGATAGATTTTAATTCTAAAGGTGAGAAAACCTATCTGATCCAAGAGATAATAAATGGTATAAAAGACAGTATGCCTGAGAAGATCACCATGACATGGGAAGCGGTATATAGTAGAAAAACAGATGTTTCTTCATTATATGATATGCCTGGTTTAGATGTTATTTCTCCTGTTTGGTATGAAGTCGTTGATAGTGAAGGACAATTAAGATTAAAAACACAAGATGATTATATTCAGTGGGCTCTGGACAAGGACTATGATTTGTGGCCGGCAGTTACAAACAGTTTTGATCCGGATATGACGAGAGATATCATCAGTTCAATTGAAATAAGAACAAATGTTATTGATCAACTTGTTAAGGTGTATTCAGAAAATGAGTTTGAAGGTATAAACATCGATTTCGAAAATATTTATAAAGATGATAAAGAAAAACTGAGTCAATTTATAGCAGAATTAACAGCTGCATTTCATCGTAGTGGCATGTTGGTTTCAATGGATGTAACATTTGGTGGTGGTTCTGATAATTGGTCTAAATGTTATGATAGGAAAGTTCTTGGTGAGTGGGTTGACTATATAGTAGTCATGTCTTATGATGAACACTGGGGTTCATCTCCTATAAGCGGGTCGGTTGCTTCACTCAATTGGTTGGACAAGAATCTTGAGATATTAATAAGTGAAGTAGATTCGAATAAAGTGATAATGGGTATCCCGTTTTATATGCGTGTTTGGTTTGAAAGACCACATAAAGAACTTGTGAATCAAATGAAAGTAACATCAGATGCCATTACGATGTATAAAATGGAAAGCATTTTGGCTGGTGGAGACTACAATGTATTGTGGGATGAAGCAGCAGGTCAAAATTATATTAGTTTTATAGATGCTACTGATAATGCGGTTAAGAAAGTTTGGATAGAAGATGCGGAAAGTTTAAAACTTAAAATTAAGATGGTACATAAATACAATTTAAAGGGTATTGCTTCTTGGAGAAGAGGTTATGAATTAGAATCAATCTGGCCTGTATTAGAAGAAGCATTAGAAAAAGGTGAATAGATGTATATTAATGTAAAAAAAATATATAGATACTTTGCACTGCTGGTCATTGGATTGTCATTCTTCTTTTACGGTATTATTAATGTTGTGATAGAAGATCATAGTATGGATCAACCTACTAATGCGGAGATAATTCAACGTGCTAGAGAACTTGGGATGGTCGGTATCAATGAAGTTTACTTAGAAAAATTAGAAGAGACTGAGTAAAACATATCCTTTCGGGCATATATAGCTTATGGAGGGATAACTATGGAGAGAACATTGATATTAATTAAGCCTGATGCGGTTAAAAGGCATCTGATTGGACGTATTATCAGTATATATGAGGATAATGGTTTAATTATAGAGGGAATGTATAAAAGGCAACTTGATAAGGCGATTCTTGAGAAACATTATGAAGAACATGTGAGTAGAGACTTTTATCCTTCGTTAATAGAATTTATGATGGAAGATGAAGTGATTGTTTTAAAAGTAGCTGGAGAGAATGCTATTTCGGTTGTTCGTGATATTAATGGCGCAACGAATCCTAGCAAGGCACGACCAGCTACAATTAGATATATTTTTGGAGAAAGTGTTCAGCGTAATGTCGTTCACGGTTCAGCTAACTTAGAAGACGCAAAAAGAGAAATAGAAATTTGGTTTTAGCCCTATGGGGCTTTTGCTATGTAAGGAAGGTTATATGATAAGAATAAATCAATTAAAAATAGATATTAACTATACAGAAAGTGAACTGAGAAGAAAGATATTAAAGACTTTAAAGATTTCAGAGGAACAGTTGGTCTCTTATAAATTAGTCAAACGTTCATTAGATGCTAGAAAAAAACCAAAAGTCCACTACGTTTGTGTTGTTGATGCAAACGTTGTGAATGAGTCGAAGGTGCTGTCAAAAAACAAACAATTAGTTCAAGCAAAAAAGATGGAATATGAGTACCCAACACCAATCTTTAAGGCATCTCCAATCATAGTTGGTTTTGGTCCTGCAGGATTATTTGCTGCTTATATTTTAGCGGAACTTGGATTAAAGCCTATTGTTTTCGAGCGTGGAGAAGATGTAGACAGTCGAACTCTAAGTGTGGAAGCATTTTGGAAGACTGGTGAATTGAAGTCTAACTCCAATGTTCAATATGGAGAAGGTGGTGCTGGAACTTTTTCAGACGGTAAATTAACGACACGTTCAAAAGATCCTAGAGCAAAAAAAGTATTGGACGTATTAGTTAAACATGGCGCACCTGAAGAAATATTGTATATGAACAAACCACATGTTGGCACAGATATTCTAAAAGATGTTGTAAAAAGTATGAGAGCTTATATTTTAGAAAAAGGTGGTACAATTAATTTCAATTCGTATGTAAAATCTTTTGATGTAAGAGAAGGACATATTAAAGGCATAGTGCTAGAAAATAATGAACAGTTTCATAGTGATCAAGTTATTTTGGCAATTGGTCATTCAGCTAGAGATACCTATGAGGTGTTGTATGACTTAGGTTTGGATATAGAGCAAAAGCCTTTTGCTATGGGCGTACGTATTGAACATTTACAAGATACGATTGATCTCAATCAATATGGTACATTGGACCATCGCGAGTTCTTAGGAGCGTCAGATTATAAGCTAACTCATAAAGCTTCAAATGGGAGAAGTGTTTATTCGTTCTGTGTTTGTCCTGGTGGCATGGTTGTTGCATCATCTTCAGAGCAAGGTGGTTTAGTCGTTAATGGTATGAGTGAACATGCAAGAGATCAAAAAAATATTAATAGTGCGATACTGGTTCAAATACAAGTGGAAGACTTTGAGTCAACACATCCGCTTGCTGGTGTTTACTATCAAAGAAAATATGAGCAAAGAGCATTTGAATTGGGTGGTAATAATTATCATGCACCAGCAGAGACTTTAGGGTCATTTCTTCATGATCAAGAACATCAATTAAATCGTATCATACCAAGTTATAAACCTGGTGTGAAATGGATACAAATAAAAGAGTGTTTGCCAAAAGTTGTTTATGAGGCACTGAAAGAAGGTCTTGTAGCTTTTGGCAAAAAAATAGAGGGGTTTGATGCCTCGGATGTGGTATTAACTGCCATTGAATCAAGAAGTTCTGCTCCGATTAGAATGAATAGAGACTATACAACTATGGAGAGTCCCAATATTAAAGGTTTATATCCAATTGGAGAAGGTGCAGGTTATGCTGGTGGAATTGTTTCTTCTGCAATCGATGGCATTAAAGTCGCCGAAATTGTTGCAACTGTTTAAAAAATACAAAATAATTGCATGATTATACACTTTAAAAC
>JABXKX010000399.1 GCA_013619035.1 Peptostreptococcaceae bacterium | reverse complement strand
TTCTTTTGCGTTAAAGATTTGAAATTTTTATAGTATAATAAAAGAAACAAAAAGGAGGCAGTATGAAAGCAGTTGTTTGGAATGCATATGGACCACCAGAAGTTTTGACGGTGAAAGATATAGAAAAACCTATACAAAAAAAAGATGAAGTGCTGATAAAAATACATGCTGCTTCAGTATCTGCTGGGGATTGTGAAATAAGATCAATGAGATTTCCTTTGATGTTTCGTGTGATGTTAAGGCTCTATTTTGGTATTAGAAAACCCAAAGAAACTGTACTTGGGCAAGAAATATCGGGTGAAGTTGTTGAATTAGGAAGTGACGTGACTTCATTTAAGATTGGCGACAAAGTATTTGCTACAACGGGTTTAAAATTTGGTGGTTATGGTGAATATATATGTATAAAAGCAAAAAGAAATGATGGGGTATTACTTTTAATGCCTTCCAATATGAGTTATGAAGAGGCTGCTTGTATTCCTGTTGGTGGATTGGAATCAAGACATTTTTTATCAAAAAGTGGCCTTAAAAAAGGCGAACATGTCTTAATCAATGGTGCAGGTGGTAGTATAGGAACGGTTGGCATTCAATTGGCAAAATATTTAGGTGCTGAAGTTACTGCTGTCGATAGTACTGAGAAGTTAGAGTTACTGAAACGGGCTGGTGCAGATCATGTGTTGGATTACAGAAAAGACATGATTTATACAAATAATACTTATGATGTTATCTTTGATATTGTTGGTAAAGGTTCTTTCTATAAATGTCTTAAATCATTAAAATCAACAGGGCGTTATATGATTGCAAATCCTAGAGCATCTCTTATTCTAAGAGCAAAACTCGCCAATCTATTTGGATCTAAGAAAGTATTTACAGGTACAACTATTCAAAAAAATGATGATTTGCAGTATCTAAAGAATTTAGTTGAAGCGGGGCATATCAAAGCGTTTATTGATAAGACGATTGATATGGAAGAGATTGTTGAGGCGCATAGATATGTTGATGCAGGTCTTAAAAAAGGTAATTTAATTATCAAAATGAAACATGAAAATTAAAGGAGAAAACGATGAACTATATCTGTCATACATGTGGTAAAACATATCCAGCAACACCGGAGTACATAAAATGTACCTGCGGATCAGCCTTATGGTTAGACTTCAAGGGTCGATTGAAAAAGGAAGATATTATTACAAATGACTTTACGTTATGGCGATACAGCGCTGCATATCCAATTGATAAAGACGATGTTGTTATTACTTATAATGAAACTCTAACACCTTTAACTGCAATTAACTTTAACTCATGTCCTGTAATGGTAAAACAAGATAATTTAATGCCAACAGGGTCTTTTAAAGACCGTGGTGTTTCAATGGTATTGAATTATGTTCATAAATTTGGTGTAACAAAAGTAGCAGAAGATTCAAGTGGTAATGGTGGTTCTTCTTTTGCTGGATATTGTGCTTTAGGGGGATTGGATTTAAAAGTATTTGTTCCAGCGGGTACATCAGCAGGTAAAATTGCTCAAATGAAAGTTTATGGTGCTGACTTAGTAGAAGTAGAAGGTAACAGGTCTGATGTGACGGATGAAGCCATGAAAAACATCGGTGGACGAGTATATGTTGGACATAACTGGCATCCTTTATTTGTACAAGGCACTAAATCTGTTGCTTATGAAATCTGGGAACAAAATAACTTTGAAGCACCCGATCAAGTTGTTTGTGTTGCAGGGAATGGCAGTATGGTATGTGGTTTATATTTAGGATTTACAGAGTTGCTTTCTTCAGGTGAAATAGACAAACTACCAAAAATATTTGCAGTTCAATCAGAGAGTTGTAATACCTTATATCGAGGGTTTCATGATATGCCTTTAGATTTTGAGGTAAAGCCAACGTTAGCCGAAGGCATCTCAATATACAGGTCATCTAAACACCATGAGGTTATAGAATTTATTAAAGAATCTGGCGGTCAGATTATGAGTGTCAGTGAAAATGAGATAAAAGATGCGTTATTTGATATTGGGACTTATGGATTTTACATAGAACCAACTTCAGCAACGGGATTTGCGGGGCTTAGAAAGTTAATTGATGATGAAGTGATTAAGAAGGATGAAAAGACTGTTATTATTATTTCAGGTAATGGTTTGAAGGCAACGGATAAGATTCTTAATCTGATGGCATAGGAGGCAAGATGAAAATTATTCAGACAAATAATGCTTTAATACCAGCTGGACACTACTCACAAGCAGTTGTACATAATGATACGGTATATATATCTGGTCAATTGGCTGTCAATCCAGAAACCGGTGAAAAAGTGTTCGGTACGATAGAAGAACAATTAACCGTTGTACTAGGTAATATTAATCTTATTTTAAAAGAAGCAAATAGTTCTAAAAATAAGGTGATTAAAGTGACGATTTATATACCGGATGTATCCTTATGGGGACAAGTCGATAAAATATATGCAGAATTCTTCGGTGATCATAAACCTGCTAGAGTTGTTGTACCAACTAGGGCGTTACACTACGGCTTAGGTATAGAAGTGGATGTTATTGCTTATATTTAAGGGAAAGGATCAACATGAACACATTTAAACTACTTTCTCTTAATATGCATTGTGGAAAAGAAGAGAACTATGAACAGAAATTTGAAACAATTGTTGAATTTATACAAAAGGAATCACCTGATATCATCGTCTTGCAGGAATGTGTGCAGTCCAAAGATGAAGAACCACTAGTGAATCATCGTGGTGTTAAGATCAAAAAAGATAATATGGCGATGGCTCTTCTAAACCGATTAGAAGACAACTATGACTATTATTTCAATTGGGGTGGTTATGGCTTTGAAGTCTTAGAAGAGGGATTAGCTATTATTACAAAATGTAAAATTGAGTCTTATGACTCAAGATATGTATCAAAATCTAAAAGTAAAAATGATTGGTGGTCAAGAAAGCTTATTCGTATAGGGATGATGATTAATAAACAACTCACTTATATCTATTCTGTACATTTGGGTTGGTGGCATGATGAAAATGATCCTTTTAAAGAGCAGGTGAACCAACTCGATAATTGGATATTAGAAGATCCCGATGCAAGGCATCTTATGGTAGGAGACTTTAACAATCCAGCTGGTCAAGCTGGTTATCAGCATATGGTGAAAGAACTTCAGTTTTCCGATTTGTATTATGAAGCAAATCCGGATGGATTTTATGATGCCACCTTTATCAGTAAACCAGAGAGTTTTGAACATGAACAAGATAATGCAAGTCAGAGAATTGATTATCTTATGAGTAAAGGAATGTTTGAGGTCATAAAAATAAATAGAATATTTGATGGTATAAACGAACCGATTGTATCGGATCACTATGGTTTAATGGCCTATCTAAAATAGAGAAACCCACTTAATTGTGGGTTTTTGGTTTGTTAAAATCAATATAGACTTCATATTTAGAACCTGCTTTTTCAAAGCCACATTTATAATACATTTCTTTTGCAGTATCTTCAGCATCTGTTACCAGGTACAACGTATTTACCTTCTGATGTGCTATCGTTAATAAATAGGATAAAAATGAGGTGCCAAAACCTTGTTTCTGATAAGACTGAACAATATCAAAATCTTCTAATTTCGCAATGTCCTTATCAATAAAAAGTTCACAATTTCCGATACAAACCTGATTGTGATACCCAACAAATAAATTGGTTTTTAGAGTTGGATCAGAATAAATCTCAGCTTTACGCTTAATTCTCTTTTCAGCAAAATCACCCATGTGTCTCTTATTTGCTTCAATATCTATTAAAATACCATCATCTAAAATATCTTTTGAAAGAGCCGGTTTAACTAAAAAGTCTGATCTAACTTTCAGTTTATCCATTTGATCAGTGCTTCGATATAAATAATCAAAGGTATAGTAACTGACTTCATAAGGTAAAGTTTCAAATAAAGTTTTGTCTATTTCAAAATCTGATATAAAGAAAGCAGACGAAAGTTGATTTGCATATCTTCTTTTGATTTCGTTATTTATGGTATGCTCTAAAGCTTCTTTTGAGAGATTTTCTTTGACATAACAAAAGTTATGATGATCCATACCTGGAAGGTTATCATCTGAAAATAGAATCATTTCATTGTTTTCTACAGACGTACTGAATTCTTTAATATAATTAAGCTCAGCTGCTTTGATATGTTTTATCATGGGAACTCCTTTCTGAGTTACTTTCAGTATATCAGTTATTCTGGAATAGTAGGTCCTATTAATAAGTAGACTTTAAATAAATACAATTAATATAACAGTTGAATTTATTAAGAAAACGACATTAAATTTTATGTGTGGTTATGATATGATTAGTCATGAGGATATAATTTAGGGTTAGGAGAAGATAATGAATCATAAAATTGAAAAGTATGCAGAATTATTAGTACGTATTGGTATTAATATCCAGAAGGATCAAACTTTAGTTATTGCGTCACCAATTGAGTGTGCAGAATTTGCTAGAATTGTAACTGTTAAAGCTTATGAAGCAGGTGCTAGAGAAGTTGTTATGAGATGGTTAGATGAGAAATCTACAAAAATCAGATATCAAATGGCTTCAAATGAAATCTTTGATGAATTCCCAAACTGGTCAAAAGAATACTTTAATGGTTATGCAGATAAAGATGCAGCATTTTTAAGTATTTCTGCATCAGATCCAGAACTTATGAAAGATGTAGATCCAAAGAAAATGAGTAGAGCCAACAAAGCTTCAAGTGTGGCATTAGAGCACTACAGATCAAGAATGATGAGCAACAAAAATGTATGGTGCGTTGCTTCTATACCAACAGATGCATGGGCAAAGAAAGTATTCCCAGGCGTTTCTGCAAAAGAAGCTGTTGATCAATTATGGGATGCCATATTCAAAGCTGTAAGAGTGGATACACCGGATCCAGTACAGTCTTGGAAAGATCATCAGAGTCACTTAAACAATAAACTTCAATTCTTAAATGAAACGGCTTTTAAAGCGGTTAGATATAAAAACAGCATCGGTACAGATGTATTGGTAGAATTACCTAAAAACCATGTATGGTTTGGTGGTGGAGATGAAGCACCTCAAGGTCATGTGTTTGTTGCTAATATGCCAACTGAAGAAGTATTTACAATGCCTAAACACGATGGTGTTAATGGTAAAATTGTAAGTTCTATGCCTCTTAACTACAATGGCAATTTAATTGAGAACTTCTCATTTACTTTTAAAGATGGATTAGTTGTAGACTTTGATGCTGAAAAAGGTAAAGAAGTATTAGAAGAGTTATTAGGTACAGATGACGGCGCTAAAAGACTTGGTGAAGTTGCTTTAGTACCATTTGATTCACCAATTTCAAATCAAAATATTTTATTCTATAATACTTTATTTGATGAGAATGCTTCTTGTCACTTTGCACTTGGTAAAGCTTACCCGATTTGTGTAAAGGGTGGAGACGAGATGAACAAAGAAGAATTAAAAGCCGCTGGAGCAAATGATTCATTAACTCATGTGGACTTTATGGTTGGTACTGAAGATTTAGAAATCATTGGTATAAAAGAAGATAATACAGAAGTTCCAATTTTCTTAAATGGTAACTTTGCATAGTAAAATCAAAACCACTCGTAAGAGTGGTTTTTTTAAAGCTTTTTTATGAGTTGTGAGAGTTTTTTGATACCCGTTTTTAGGTCTTCCTCCTTTGCATAAGCATAAGATAGTCGAATAGAAACATTGTTTTTAAAACTATATATATAACCTGGGTTGATTAGGATATTTTCCTTAATGCCTTGATCAAATAACTTAGAGGTATCAATTTTCTTATTAAGTGTCAACCATATATAATACCCACCTGTTGGTAGTTGCCAAGTAGCGATCTCTGAAAATTCTTCTTTTAGAAGCAAATCCAAATAATCTCTTTTAGACTTAAGTTTTAGTCTGAAACTTGTAAGATGTTCCTGATAAAGACCTGAAGTGATCCATTCAGTCAAAACCCATTGCGATAAGGAGCTGGCACCATAATCTGCTTGCATCTTAATATCACTGAGTCGATTAACTACTGGTTTCGGTCCAACGACCCAACCGATTCTAAGGCCTGGCGCTAGGGACTTTGAAGCACTACCCAAGTAAAGAACATTTCCAGTGTCATCAAAGGACTTTAGAGGAGGTGGTGGTACTTCGTCAAACCATAACTCTCTATAAGCATCGTCTTCAATAATCGGTAGCTGGAGAGATTTAGACCAAGATAAGAGTTCGTGTCTACGTTTCAGACTCATCACATGATTCGTTGGATTATGATAAGTTGGAATGGTGTACAAAATAGCATCTTTATCTAAGCGATTGCCTAGATGCAACCATGGACAAATGCCTTCCTTATCCATTGGTATCCCAACCATATTCAAAGAATTTGACTGAAAAACATTAAGTGACTTGGCATAAGATGGCTCTTCTAAATATATAGTGGAGCCTTTTTTTAGCAAACTCAATGAGATCAATTGAAGTGCTTGTAGAGAACCAGAAACAATTAGGACTTGATCTGGAGCAGCATTGATACCATGAGTTTTTAGATGTTCTGATAATGCTTCTCTAAGTTCTAATAATCCTAAAGGTTCCAGATAATTTAGTGATAATGCTTTTGTAGGTATTTTATCTAATACAGTTCTCATCATTTTATGTGGAAATAACTCAGGTGCCATTTCACCAGTACTGAGTCGAATGATGTTCTCATTAAATTCTAGTGTGTTGATGGTTTGAATCGTGGGAAGGTTTGAACGATGCATGCCTGCATTGATATAATGATCCCATTCAGGGGTTGTATTTCTTGAGTACAAAGACCATGTATTATTAGCTATTTGAGTTCCTTTTCCGATATGTGGTTCAACTATACCCAAAGAAGTTAATTCTGATATCACAGCAACG
Organism: Peptostreptococcaceae bacterium; assembly: GCA_013619035.1. The sequence continues at coordinate 4,135 of JABXKX010000399.1, read as the reverse complement.
ACCGTACTTCTATTGACATTAAATATGTCTGCTAGCTGTCTTTGAGAGGGCAAAACTTGACCAATCAGCCATTCGCCACTCATGATGTTTTTAATGAAGTAATTTAGAATTTGATTATGAAGCGTTTCTTCTAGAGCTTTATTGGGTTGCCAATCAATCTTTATTTTATTAAATTGAGTCATTAGGAATCCTTTCTGGTAAACTAATTTCATTATACTAAATTGGTTGGGTAGAATATATAGTTTTGGTTGTTTTACTCTAGAAGTTAAATGATATACTAAATAGTAAGGGGGAAGAGATATAATGAAAATTAATGATTTTAAGTTAGAAGTATTCTTTGAAAAGCATGAATTTACAGCACCTTATTTATTAACGCAATCTGATTGTGAATCGATGACGGTAAAAGAGTTATTATCGTATGAAGACGGTGCAGCAGAAGAATTTTTAAATGGTTGGTTAGGTTATACAGAAGTGGCAGGGAGTCCTGAGTTAAGACATGAGATTTCTAAACTTTATAAAACGATTGATACAGAACAAATTATAGTTCATGTAGGGGCACAAGAACCCATTTATAATTTTATGAATGTCTGTTTGGAAGAAGGGGATCATGTGATCAGTCAGTTTCCAGTCTATCAATCTTTATATGAAGTTGCCAACTCCATAAAATGTGATGTGTCTAAATGGTTTGTTCGTCAAGGGGACGACGGCTGGTATATGGACTTTGATGAGTTAGAGCAGATGATAAAGCCCAATACAAAACTGATTTGCGTGAATAATCCTAACAATCCAACTGGGTTTATATTTGATGAAGAGCAATTAAAAACGTTGGTACGCATTGCAGAAAAACATGATTTATATATTATTTGTGATGAAGTCTATAAAGGTCTTGAGTTAGATGGTGTTAAACGACCATGGCTGGCTGATCTTTATAAAAAAGCTATTTCTGTAGGTGTGATGTCAAAGGCATATGGTCTGGCTGGATTAAGACTTGGATGGATCGCAACACATGACGATGACATGTTTAATAAAATGATTAAAATGAAACACTATACAACCATTTGTAGTAGCAGTACATCTGAGTACTTGGCAACTATTGCGCTTAAACATAGTGATGCCATACTGAATAAAAATATGGCTTTGATTAAAAAAAATCTAGGACTTTCAGATGCCTTCTTTAATAAATTTCCAAAGTTATTCAAATACAATAGACCAATGGCAGGACCGGTTGCTTTTCATAAAATAAATATTGAAATGCCAGTTGATGATTTCGTAGAAAAACTGGTGGAGGATGCTGGCATATTACTACTGAGTTCAGCAATATATGATTATAAGGGACAATACTTTAGAATGGGATATGGTAGAGCAGATTTTTCTAAGAACTTACAAGTGTTTGAAGAGTATCTGTTAAAAGAAGGATATGGTAGATAAATAATAATAGCCACGATCTATAAGATCGTGGCTATTGATTTAGTGGTCGCAATTATGTTCGTGACATCCGATACCTGAATCTGATAAAGTACCAGTCAACCAATTTTGTGCGACTGTTTCAATATTACCAGAACAGCCTCTAATCACTTCAATACCCGAATGATTAAGCACTCTAACCGCACCATCACCCATATTGCCTGCTAACATAAGTGTTACGCCAGCTTCAGCTAAAACACTAGCAATATTGGATTTGCAGCCACATCCTGCAGGTGATTCAATTTTTTCTTGAGTTAGAATAGTTTTGGTTTCTTGATTTACAGTAATCACTGTGAAGTATTCACAATGTCCAAAATGGCTATCAATTATATTGTCTCTAGACGGTAATGCAATTTTCATAAAATATATCCTCCATAAGTAATAGTTTCTGGCATATTCTAATTAGAAATTAGCATATGCTCCTTATAACAGCATAGTAATGTTACTCTTAAAAGTCAATGGTTTGTAAGAAAAAATTGTTTTATATAAGAAATATATCTTCATCACTTTTTATGCCTACACAAAAAAAAGTTACAATCCATAACAGATTGTAACTAATAACTATTCTTCTGGCTTCTCTAAATTCCAATCATTACTTTGACTTAGAATTTTATTTTTCGCAGTGACTTGAGCCACAAATAATTTTTTTGCCTCTTCTAAGTTTTCATTGGTGATGATTAAAGTTTTTTCATCAATATAAATGGTATCTCTAATCTCATCATCGATATATACCGCACTCCACATTGTAAAATTCTTACCATGAACGAAGAGGGCTTCACCTTTACTATTGATTTCATCGACCTTTACTTTTGAAGTACCCATAACCATAGGTTTGGTTTTTAGTGGGTATTCACCAGCAAAGGTTGCGTTATCTCCATATAACATATCATATTGAAGCAATACCAACTGGTCTTGATAATCTGTATCGGTTGAACTCTTTTGGTGTAACTTGGTCATAACACCATTATCAAATCCTAAACGTTCCATGATGTAAGCATTTAGCTGATAAGCATATAGATCTTTATTGATTTTTTTCAATGGGAAATTACTCCAAAGAATATATTCCGTTTGAAATTTGTCGTTGTTCATCAAATCTTCATTTTCAAGATCCATTGATGGTAAATGATCACCATATAACACCAAAATAGTAGGTTCGTTAGATTTTTCTAATTCGGTCACTAACGATCCAACAAAATTATCTGTTTCATAAAGTTGGTTGATGAAGTACTCGTAAGCTGCAATTTCACTTTCATCGATATCACCAGTCATAGTGATATGCTGCTGTTCGTCAATCATAACACTAGGATATTTCCCATGAGGTTGTACTGAAACCGCAAATACAAAATCTTGTGTATCTGTCGCCTTTAAAGCTTTTAATATTTCATCTTCTAAAACCTTGTCTTTTGCCCATCCTAGGGGATTGTATTCTACATCATTCATATATTCGATTGAAGAGTAACTATCAAATCCAAGATTAGGGTATACCTTATTTCGAGAATAAAATGTTCCGGTATTGTTATGTATCGCATGACTATTGTAATTAAGTTCATCTAAGTTATAACAGATGCTTTCAACGGGTTTTTCTTTTAAGATTGTCTTATAAGGATACTCCCCAGCTCCGAAATATTTCAAACTCATTCCAGAAAGCACTTCAAACTCTGTGTTGGCAGTACCAGCACCAATTGTTGGTACGGTTAAAAAACCGGAAGAGTAATTGGCTCTTAAATTTTCAAAGTTTGGTATAGGATTAGAAGAGTAATCATAACCCTTTATATAATTCACGTCAAAGAATGATTCCAATTGAACCATCACAATATTAGGTGGTTGTGATATCATCGGTGTTGGAATTTCATTAATTGTGGCTGGTGTATCGGCAATGTTACTTACGGTTTGATGATCGTTGTATTTAATTTTTAACGTCTGAAATAAGTTAGTGACTGCATCTCTTATTAATTTATTTTGTGAATCGTAATCAGAATGTCCATTGATAGTGACGTTTTCTTTTTCTTCCATTTCTTCAATAACCTTCTCAACAGCTTCTACTGAATAGGTCGCTGGTGTGTCAATACCTCGATCGATGATACTAACGGTAAAACAATAGGCGAATCCATACTCTTGATAAGCTTGAGCAATGTTTGTAAAGTTATCTGTTACAGATTCTGTTTTATCTGCTAAAGAAGAGGTTCCCATTAGAAGAATAATCGCACAACATAAAGTAAATAAAGCGTTCTTCATCTGTAGAGGTGTTTTAGAAAACTTCATAAAAGCATAGACAATACCCCCAGCTAATAAAACAGCAAGGATGCCGACTAAAGCAATCTGAATTGGGTTTAAGTAAATTGGAATAATACTTAAAACTGATGTTAATAGTCGTAAGTCGTTCCCTGTAAAAGGTGTTGTTCGAAAGCCTAAAACAGCAAAGTTTACAATACCTGCTATTAGCCAAGTAGAAGCTATTAAAACCAAAAGGAAATTTCTTCTTTTAAAGAAATTTACAATGGAGAATGTTAAAAATAGTATGAGTGCATTAAACAGGAACATAATTGGATTATCAATAACAGATGCAAAACCTGTTATTACAGAATGACTGTTTAACATTTCTAAAACAAACGTAATGACGATTGAAAAAATAATCAATTGTTTTAGAGGTTGTTGCTCAAGGTGTTTAAAG
>JABXKX010000493.1 GCA_013619035.1 Peptostreptococcaceae bacterium | reverse complement strand
CCATTACCTTTATCAGTTATTTTAGCATCAATACAGTTTATAACGCATATATTAGTATCGCGGACTATATTGAAGTTTCTGAGTTTTATATTACCAATGACCTGATATTGCCACTGGTACTTACAGTGATTAAAATAATAGCAAGTCTATGGATCTGCTTGTCAGGGTATTATATTTTGAGTGAGAAAAGAAATTGGGTGAAAGATGAAAAAAATGAGAAGTGTTAGATGTCAGGGTGTTGTGATCATAGAAAATCGTATTTTGGTTTTGAGGCAATATAATAGTAGAACAAAAGAAGAATACTGGTTGTTACCTGGAGGGGGAAAAGAAGTTGATGAAACCCCAGAAGAAGGTGTGATTAGAGAACTAAAAGAAGAAACAAACCTAGATATAAACGTACTAGACCTTATAGAAGATGATTTTGAATCTGGAGTAGATGGTTATAAGACTTATAAGACCTTTATATGTGAACCGCTGAATATCAAAGAGATAAGAGCAGGAAAAGAAAATAGTGGTGTGACTTTTATTCTAGAGTTGGTTTGGGTTGATATCAACAATGAAAAGAATTGGAATGAGTATCTTTTAAAAGATCAATTTTATCCATCCATGAAAACGATACAAAAAACTTTAAAAAAGAAAAATATCTTAAAGATTCATGAGTAATCATGAGTCTTTTTAAATATTAAAAATTTAGTCGTTTTTTCCAAAATAAGTGAAATTGATAATTCTATAAGTTATAATTTAAAGTAGAATTATCTAATTAATCAAATAACTTGGAGTTATATAGATAAAATGTCCGGTATGTCAAAAGGAAAAGAAATTTGTAGAAATTTATATTAAATGATATCCCTTTCAAATCACCTGTAAATCATGTGCTACATGTTTAAAGCCAGATCAAATATATAAGAAAATCATGAGTTTTGAGGTTCTACTAGGTTTGATTATTATGATTGGAAAAACGGTCAATATTTAAGGGTTCAAAAGGTTGAGACTATATGAGAATCATATAGGATAGGACAAACGACTCAAGAAGTATGACAAGAATCAGAGTTGAATCTATTAAAAGATAAAGACTGGGCAACCCATTTTGAAGAAGGAGTTATGATGAAAGCAATTCATATTTCGGAAAAGTTAGATCAAATTCATGATATGTGGACACCAAAAATTATCAGTCAACTCAATGATTATCATATTAAATTGGCTAAATTTTGTGGTGACTTTACGTGGCATGACCATAAAGATACGGATGAAATGTTTTATGTCATTAAAGGCAGTATGTCAATAAAATTCAGAGATGAGACAATCCACTTAAATGAAGGTGACTTATACGTTGTAAAAATGGGTAGAGAACACAAACCAGTTGCAACTTCTGAATGTCACGTTATGTTAATTGAACCGAAGGATACGATTAACACAGGTGATATTACAAGCGACCAAACAGCTTCAAATAAGGACTGGATTTAGATTTAATATGTCAGAACCGAGTTATGATAAAGTATCACTAGAAAGTGATTTTTAAATCATATATATTATATCTTTAAGAGATAACTTTTGAAAGGAGATATCATGAAAACATTTGAAGAGTTAAAACCAATAAAACGCTCAAAGCAAAGAGCTTTTTTCGGCAAAAAATTTCATGTCTATAAACGTTATTTCAACTGGTATCTCGGGACAGCTATTTTCTCTAAAGATATAAAACAAGAACCACTAAAACATTTAATTACAACACATCAAAGTCCACTTTATCGAGTGCTTAAAGATGTAGACATGTGGATGCAAGATAATAAAGTCATCAATCTAGAAATTGCCATGAAAACTATTAATGGCATTGTCATAAAACCAGGTGAAACCTTTTCTTATTGGAAACTCATCGGAAGACCCAATAAAGCAAAAGGATATGTGCCAGGGATGGTGTTACATTATGGTCAGTGTAAGTCTGGTATAGGTGGTGGTCTATGTCAGTTATCCAATTTAATATTCTGGATGACACTGCATTCACCATTAACAGTGGTTGAAAGACATCGACATGGATTTGATGTTTTTCCAGATTCCAATAGAACACAACCTTTTGGAAGTGGTGCTACTTGCGTTTACAATTATAGAGATTTGCAAATTACCAATGAAACAGAAGAAGCTTATCAAATCAAATTACATATGACTGAAGATCATTTAGTAGGTCAAATCACTTCAGAAAAGGAAAATTGTTTCAAGTACGAAATTTATGAACAGGACCATGAATTTCTAATGAGTTCATGGGGGAGTTATATCAGACATAATGAAATCCATAGAAAAGTATTTAATACAGAAGGATTTATGCTTTATGATGAGTTCATTTGCGAAAATAATGCATTGATGATGTATGAACCGTTACTTACTTATGAAATTAATAAAGAACAAGGAGTTTAAATGTTAATCATTAATGAAGAGAATAAACGATTCAATTTCAGAGTTGCAGGACTTGCTATGCATCATAATAAAGTTTTGTTACATCAATATGAAACAGATGACTTTTGGGTTTTACCTGGCGGAAGAGCAGAACTATTAGAATCTACTGAAGAAACAATTGTAAGAGAGATAAAAGAAGAATTATATGTCAACGAAACTTTTTTTGAACATCAAGAAAGAATTGTACATGAACTCTGTTTCTATTATCACATTGAATTCGAAGAAGGATCTGATATTTTAAATAGAGAAACAGCCTTTGAAAGAAAAGAAATTGATGGCAGCATATTAACTTTTAAGTGGTTTGAATTAGATGCTGTTGAAGCCTTAGAACTGTATCCTGTATTTATTAGAGATAATATAAAACAATTACCAAAACATACACAACACATTGTGGAAGATACAATTGAAAGGCAAAAATATGTTAGATAAAAATGTTAAACATTATGGTGTGATGATGGTCCAAAACCAAAGGGTATATCCGATGTATATGTTACCCAAAGGATATACCTTTAATTATTACCAGTTAGGTGACGCAGAAGATTGGGCGATAATAGAAACCGCTGTTGGTGAATTTGAAAATCATTCAGAAGGTAAAGCGTATTTCTTAAAAACGTTTGGACAAGAGATTAACGAAACTATAAGAAGGTGTCTATTTGTTTGTGATGAACATCAAAACAAAATTGCCACAGCTTCAGCGTGGTTTGGGAAGTTTGAAGGTGAAATACATCCTAGAATACATTGGGTAGCCGTACATCCTGAACATCGTGGTAAAGGTATCGGTAAAGCACTGATAAGTGAAGTGTTAAAGAGGTATTCAGAATTAGGAGAAGATGACTCCGTTTATTTAACAACACAAACTTGGAGTTATACAGCCATCAATATTTATAAAGAATTTAATTTTATCCCGTATAATGATAATAGAAAAGGCATTATAAAAGGTAGTTCAGGCGATTTTAAAATAGACTTTGATGCTGCATGGGCAATTATTGATGATAAACTAGCGACTTATAAAAAATCGTAACAGCTTATATAGAAAGAGGGAAAGCTTAGTGGAAAAGAAATGGTTAGAATGGGCAAAAGAACTTCAAACACTTTCTCAATGTGGATTAGCCTATTCCAAAGATAAATTTGATATTGAAAGATTTGAACGTATCCGATCAATTAGTGTTGAAATAATGAGCACTTATACAGATATCGAAATTGATAAGATGACCCATTTATTTGCTGGTGATGAAGGGTACCATACCCCAAAGGTTGATATTAGAGCAGCAATATTTAAAGAGAATAAAATATTGTTGGTTAAAGAAATATTAGATGGCAAATGGTCATTGCCTGGTGGCTGGGCTGATGTAGGGTATACTGTCTTTGAAAATATCAAAAAGGAATCCAAAGAAGAAGCCGGTGTTGAGGTAAAGCCAAGAAAAGTCATTGCTATATTAGACCGCAATAAAGTGATACAAGATAATTTCCCATACACCGTGTATAAGATATTCGTAGAATGTGAGTATTTATTTGGTGAGTATGAAGAAAATATTGAAACCAGCGAAAGTGGATTTTTTACTTTAGATGCGTTACCAGAACTGTCACATTCACGTAATACTATAGAACAAATTACCATGTGTTTTAAAGCCAAAGATGATATCAATCATGTCGTTATTTGTGATTAAGATAAGTTCGAACCGATAAATGACATTTTAAATGGGTAAACTGAATATATTTTTCATTTCTTAATAAAGTGGAGGTCTTATGACACTAAAAGAATTGGTACAATTATGTGAGTTTAATAGTTTTTTTAAAGAGTTGCTTACATACTATACCCAAATAGAGGAAGACAGTATAGAAAGAGTTCAAAAGGGTTTTAAAGATCTACAAACCTTAGAAGCGAGTGATACAAAAGAACAATTCGAGATTCAAATCGATTTTGTTGAAGATGAAGGTTCTTATGATGTTTCTGGTAAAAAACCAGATGATGAGGAATTGTATAGTTTGATGTTAATTGATTGGAAAGATTGGTTAACCTTTACTGTTGAGGAGTCTATCTTTCAAAAATGGATGCCAGAAGCAGTATTAGCCCATATATACTGGGAAATGACATGGGATGGCTTTACATATGAAGAGACCAAAGAAAGTCAATTAGGAGCAGAGTTAGAAGCATCTTATATTGCTGCTTTAGAGACATTAATAGCGGAACTCAAATATAAGAAGAAAATTGAAATAAAAGACTTAGAAGAGTATATAGAAAGATATCAAAATACAGAATCTAAAGATGTTAAATTGGCCATTGAATTTTCTTTGGAAGAATTGGTAAAAAATTCAGACTTATCTGTTGAGGTAAGGCTCTACTTAGAAGAAGCATTAGAAGATGAAGAATTAAAACAACTTCTAAAAGAAAAGAGATAAAATGATTAAAGAGAGCTATTTGACTTATTACCAGAAGTACTTAAATCATAACACTCAAACTGCCGTCGTATCCTGTGAACAGAGAAGAAGACCGTTGAATGAACATTATTATTATTATGTTATTGCTACTGAAATAGAGGGTAAGGAGATTTATTCCGTACATCCAGAATTGTATAGCTCTTTCATGAGAATAAAACGACAAGACTCGATACAAAAAACGCTAGAAGTATTTCAATTAAAACACCCCTCATTAACTTTAAGACATTTTTATAGAATGTCACTTCGGAAAAATATGAAGATGTTAAACAATGAAGCGAAAGTTTTTACAAAAGAAGATCTAGAAAATAGTATTCAATCATTAACAGAAGAAGAAAAAACACTTCACCGTAAGAGACAACAACGGTATATTGAACAGAAGAATAAGTTTATTGTAAAAAAAGATGGTCAAATAGCCGCAATTGCAAGAATTACAGATGTTGACCATGGCGGTGGCAACATCGCAGTCTATTCCAATCCTGAGTTTAGACGTAAAGGTTATGGGCAAATGGTTGCCAGAAAATGTATTGATTGGTGTGCAGACCATAATCTTATTCCAATTTATTTAGTTGATGTTGATAATACTGCATCTGTGAAGTTAGCAAAGTCATTAGGATTTACGTGTTATTCAAAAGAATATGCACTGAGTATAGAAATTAAGTGAGGTTATATGAAACTAGCCATATTTTCAGATATACATGGCAATTTAGAAGCACTTACTGCTATTATAGATGATATAAAAAATAAAGAAATAACAGAGATATATGCTTTAGGTGATACAATAGCAATTGGTCCTTCTTCAAAGCTTTGTTTAGAGACCATTGTTCGAGAAAATATTAGAATGACAAAAGGTAATCACGAGATGTATTATCTAATCGGAACAGAACATTATGTCAATATGTCAGAAAACGAAGCCAAACATCATAAATGGATTAGGATGCAATTGAATGAACATTCAAAACGGTTTGTCGAATCTTGCCCATTAGAATATACTTATGAAGCGCATGAGAAACAAATAAAAATGATGCATTTTGCTCACGATGGCGTTGATTTTGTAAACTCAACAGATTCAAAAAATATATCTGATATGTATCCGCAAACGGGCTATTTGATCGTTTATGGTCATGAACATGATGGAACCGAGTTAAAAGAAGTTAATGAATCTCACTATCTTGGCATTGGATCAAGTGGTTGTAGAAAAGACAATCAAACATTTTATACCATAATAGAACTGACTGATGAAGGATTTGAAATTGAAAAAGTATGGCTGACATTTAATAGAGATCAATTCGTAGATAAAATGAAATCAATAGAGTATCCTGAAAAAGATTTTGTATCAAGAATCTTCTTTGGCATTGAAAAAGGAGAATAAAATGAAAGCTATAAAAGAAATAATAAAACTAGTTGTGCAATTGATGACAGCTGTTATTATTGTTATGTTTCTCAACAGTTATGTATTTGCTTTTAGTGGTGTGAGTGGACAATCTATGAACAACACATTAAATCATGGGGATTTTTTATTGGTAGAAAAAATCAGTTATTATGCCAAGATGCCAGAAAAAGGTGACATTGTTATTTTTCTAAAAGGTGAAACCAATGATACTTTATTAGATCAATTTTCAACGACTTTAGAAGATTATAATTTAAAAATTCATGGAGAGGTTAGAGAAAATCGTTTGGTAAAAAGAGTCATTGGACTCCCTGGTGATGTTATTACGATAGCAAATGATCAAGTTTATGTAAATGGTGAAATGACAGCAATAGAATCTTCTGTTGAACCTACAATATTAAGAAGTATTGCCTTCCCATTAACAGTACCTGAAGATCAAGTCTTTGTACTTGGAGACAATAGACCCAACAGCAATGATAGTCGAACTTTTGGCTGTGTGGATATGAAGAGTATTGAAGGAAAAGTCCTATTAAGACTATGGCCGTTCAATAATTTAGAAAGCTTTAATTAAACATTTTCTTCATTTTATGTTATGATATAAAATAGAAAAAATAAAAAAAGGTGGTCTGTGTATGAAACTAGTAAGTGATTATAGAGTAAGAATAACCAAGTGGTTATACTTTACTATCATTCCTTTGATTGTATATTTTATTCTGTTCAAAGCATATATTTATGATTTGGTAGCTGGTGGCATTATATTTGTGTATTGGACATTATTACTCATGTTTATCAGTCGTTATATAAAAGTATGGTTTCAAAATCAACTGGAAAAGAGAATGCACTTTGAACCAATTGCATATTATAAAACACTTAAGCCAAAATCATTTCCATCGAAAATGGTCTCAGCAATAGATATACAAAAAATTGAAGGTTATCCGGTAATCATGTTGATGACCATTCAGATAATAGCAATTATGTTATCCTATTCTGCATTAGGAGATGTCTATTTAACAAAAGTATTGGTTGGTGGATTTATCTTATCCTTCAATATCAATTACTCAAATTTCTGTTATATAAAAAAGACAATAGATTACCCAAATGCAATGTTTGAATACAATAAAGTTTCAGTTAAGATTTATGATACACATATTAATGGAGAATACGTATCTTAGAAGTTGTGGTCATCACAACTTCTTTTTATGTTAAAATTATAAGAAAAGAGGTATGAGATGGAGAAAATAATAAATCAACTGATTGATAATATTTTAGAGATAATACCTATAGGCCATCATGAATTAAAAAGACATCTCGTTTATCGAGTTACAACAGAAAAACAAGATTATGTTGTTAAATTTTATTATGTTAAGAATAGATTCGAAAGTGAAGTCAAAGCACTTCAATTACTCGAAAACTCGCAGGTGCCAGTACCTAAAGTTATAAAATATGGTGTCATAGAAGAGCATGAGTACATGCTGTATCATTATGAAGACGGTATTACACTTGATAAAGTGATTCATCAAATAGAACCAAACAACTTAGAAAGTCTTTATAAACAGGCTGGTATTTATCTTAAGATGATTCATACATTTGGAGAACATGAACCATTCGGACGATTAGCCGTTTCGTCCTATAACTCACATGAAGAGGCGATGTCGTATGAGATTTCAAGAATTTATCATCATTTAAAACAATATAAACACCCAGATGAAATGATAATAGATCAAGGTATACAAGCACTTGAATATGTTAGAAATACGGAATGTACACCGATTAAAGGACTTTGCCATATGGATTATGGTTCAAGAAATATACTTGTTAAAAAAGTAAATAGTCACTATGAAATAGTGAAGATAATAGATTTTGAACAAGCTACGATTACAGATATTAAAAGAGATTTGGTTAATGTGTATCAGAAGTTTACTAAAAACAAACAGGATTTAAAATCATTTTCAGAGGGGTACGGAGAAGATATTTTAAGTCATATCCACAGCAGTGAAGCGAGACTTTATCATTTGCATTATGGTCTTTCTATTTGTAGTTGGTCATTACCAGTAGACAAAATCCATTATCAAGAAGGTATCAGTATTCTGAAGGAGTATACAGATGATAGAGGTGCTAAATAAAAAAGACTACAGTCAAATACCTTTAGTTTATGCAGATGGATTTAAGGATACACCTTGGGGAACCGACTGGTACCAGATCCCTGAGTTTAATGCAGAAACTGTATGGGTTTATAAAATAAACGGAGAAGTTGTTGGATTTATCATTTCGTTTTTATCTAATGATAATCCTTATATTTCAGTCTTAACGGTTAAACAAAAATTTCAACGAAGAGGCATTGCAAGAAAACTTCTGAATCATGCCTTAGAATATTGGAAGACTTATGATTACATTTACATCCATGTGGATCATGAGAGAAAAGAAGCCTTTGAGTTATATAAGAGTGAAGGTTTTGAAATAGAGGAAATAAGAAAAGATGATTATTATATGAAAAGAGAACATTAATGAAAGCAATTATATTATCAGGTAGTTTAAGAGAAAACAGCAATACAGAAATCTTATTGGAATCCGTTATAAAACATTTGCAAAAACATGATTATGAAGTTGATGTTATTAAAATAAAAGAAAAAAACATTGAACCGTGTACCGCATGTTGGACATGCCAAGATATATTTGAGTCACACGGTTGTCCCAAAAAAGATGATATGTATGAAATTTATGAAGGTGTGTTGGAAGCGGATGTTATTTTTTTTGCAAGTCCAATTTATTCTTGGTACTGCACGCCGCCATTAAAAGCAGTGATGGATAGACTGGTTTATGGCATGAATAAATATTATGGCAGAGAAAGAGGTCCAAGTTTATGGGCAGACAAAGTCTGTGGTCTGGTAACAACTTGTGGTTATGAAATAGAAGCAGGAGCAGGTGTCCTAAATGAAGGTCTTAAAAGATATTGTGAACATTCAGGTTTGAAGTATATTGGCATGTGCGCCGAACGAGATATGGCTGGAAAAGAACATTTCAGAAGAGATGAAGCAATAGAACATACCAGATGTTTTGTTGAAAGAATAGTAGAAGCAAAAGGAGTTTAAAGTGGAAAGATTAATCTTAGTAGATGGACATAATATGTTATTCAGGTTATTTTTTGGGATGCAACGTTCAATAAGACATCAAGATGGTAGAGATGTTAAATGTGCAGTAGGTTTTGCCAGTAATTTGAATAAACTGGTTGAAGAATTTGATGCAAACAAACTATTGGTCTTATTTGATAGTATCACAAGCACGACTTCAAGAGTTGAAGCTTTCCCGGATTATAAACAAAATAGAATAGATTACTCTCAGGTAGAAGCTGAAGCTAATCCGTTTACACAATTACCGGATGTCTATAAAACATTAGACCTATTAGATATTGGTTATATAGAAGCGGATGGATTTGAAGCCGATGATTACATCGCATCCATATGCAAAGCTTATCAAGAGCGTTATGAGATTATTATTGTATCCACAGATTCAGATTTTAATCAATTGATCAATGATCGTGTGAGTGTCTATAAACCTAGAGGCAAACACAGTGTGATGTTAACACCTGTCGTCGTTGAAGAAAAGTTTAGTGTTCGACCAGATCAGATTATTGAATACAAATCCTTAATTGGAGACACGGCAGATAATATTCCTGGCATCAAAGGCATAGGACCAAAGAGAGCAGCTGAGATATTATCTTATGGGACTTTAAATGAAATTATAAAAGGCAACACAGAAATCCCAGAGAAGTATTTATTAAAAGTAAAAGAACATGAAGATATATTAAAGAGAAACAAAGCTTTGATTCAAATGATCATGGATGTACCGTTTGAATTAAATGATGAGTGTATAACTATTGGATTTGACTCATTCTTTAAACCGACAAGTATTATTAGACAATTGTAAAAGTGAGTGAATCTAACTGGAAGAGTGTGAAAACACTCTTTTTTTTTTGAGATTTTCTAGTAAACATAATTTCACATATTCTTGTGATAATTCTAAGATATTTCTCCTGCATACTGTTAATAACATCAGATACATCAACAAAGAAATGTTGAAAAAATAACGCATCACATAATTTCACATAATTGCTTGATGATTCATACATATCAAGATGATAAAGTGTAAACAACAAGAAAAGGAGAAAGAATATGAAAAATTTAAAGAGAGTTATAGCAGTAGCATTGGTAGTGTCATCATTAGTAGGTGCAACAGCATTTGCAGATACAGATTCAATTTCAATTACAGATCGAGTAGAACAACTGATAGAAGAAGGTTATGCAAAATCTGAAATCAAAGGTGTTTTAGAAGGAGAAGGTTTTTCACTTGAAAGACCAAAGCAAGAAGGTAAAGAACATATTAAACTAGATGAAGAGACACAAGCGGTTTTAGAACAAATGAAAGAAGATGGTGCAACCAAAGAAGAGATTAAAGACTATTTAGAGTCACAAGGTTTTGAGTTTCCAGAAAAAGCAGAAAAACCATTATCATTTGATATAGATGAAGAGACAAAAGCAGTTTTAGAACAAATGAAAGAAGATGGCGCAACCAAAGAAGAGATTAAAGACTATTTAGAGTCACAAGGTTTTGAGTTTCCAGAAAGAGCAGAAAAACCATTACCATTTGATTTAGATGAAGAGACAAAAGCAGTTTTAGAACAAATGAAAGAAGATGGTGCAACCAAAGAAGAGATTAAAGACTATTTAGAGTCACAAGGTTTTGAGTTTCCAGAAAGAACAGAAAAACCATTACCATTTGATATAG
>JABXKX010000120.1 GCA_013619035.1 Peptostreptococcaceae bacterium | reverse complement strand
ATTCCATTTAGTCTAAAATACAAATCTTTTCTAAATAATCCCTGATCACATAAATCCAATAGGTTTTTATTAGATGCAGCAATAATTCTAACTTCAACTATAATCGGTTCATTAGCACCCACAGGTGTTACTTCCCCACCTTCTAAAACTCTAAGAAGTTTTGCTTGCATTTCTAAAGGCATATCTCCAATTTCATCAAGAAATAGGGTACCTTTATCTGCAAATACAAATTTCCCAACTTTCCCAGCCTTAGCTGCACCAGAAAAAGCCCCTGATTCATAACCAAACAATTCACTTTCAAATAAATCTTTTGGAATAGCCGAACAATTTATTGGTACAAAGTAACCTTTTCTCATACTTTCAATATGAATCGCTCTAGCAAGTACTTCTTTTCCTGTACCACTCTCTCCTGAAACCAATATACTCAACATGGATTTTGAAACCATTTTAGTTAATTTAACGACTTCTTTCCAGCTTGGATCCTCACCGATCATATTATCAAACGAATAACGTTCTTCACCAATCGCTTGTAATTCTTTTTGTAGAACTTCCAAACTGCTTTCTGTTACTTTAAGGTTTTCCGCTATTTTAATTTGCTCAGAAATATCTTTATCATAACCAATAGCACCTATGAGTATTCCTTTACTATAAAGGGGACTCGCACTGATTAAATTATGACAGTTCTCTCTTGGTAAATTGTAAACATTTACAACTTTCTGCTCATTTTTGACGACGCTTGGTAAAAGTGCATTTGGGAAATAATCTGCTAAAACATGATCTAATATTTTATCTCTAGATATTTCATATAACTTTTCGGCACCTTTGTTCCAAAATTTAACTCTAGAGTTGGTATCAACAATACTGATTGCCAAGTCAATATTATCTAAAATTGAAGTGATTAAAGCATTATTTTCTTCATCAATTTCTTGATACATAGACAGTACTTTATGTTTATCTATAAACCCATATCCTAAATCGCTGATTACTGGAAAGTATCGGTTATTTTCTTCGTGTTTGTCTAAGAATTCTCTAAATGTTGTTGAAGCATTTAAGGGCATTTGCCACTTCACATCTGATAAGGATTCTTTTTTTGCATGCAATGATAATAAGTCAAAAGTGGATAATATCGCACACTTTTCTTGATTGTATATCATGATGAATTTATGATGGTTAGTTAATAACTCTTGCGAGGCACTATTTAAATCGAACTTTTCCTCATGATAAACATTGATATCTTGATTTATAATGTCTAATAGAGTCATTTTATCTATAACCGATTTTTCTAATAACATAGGAATCTCCTTTTTTTTATAATACCATATAATCTACGAAACTATAATAAAGCCATTCTACTAATTTATATTTCTGTACACGAAACATTTGACTGCCGAAACATCTATGCTATAATAGTATTTGTTCATCTAGGAGGTCAAATGAAAAATAAAAAAGAAATGATGTTAAAAGCGCCAATGTACAAAGTTGTTTTGGCAATGGCACTGCCTGTCATGATGTCAAATTTGATGCAGACGCTTTATAACTTAGCAGATACCTACTGGGTAGGTCAATATGAAATGATCAAAGGATTTGAAGGAGAAATGCTTTCAGCAATTGTCTTAATATTTCCTGCTATCGGTATGTTACTCGCACTTGGAACTGGTATTTCAACCGCTTGTATCAGTTTAATTTCTCAATATATAGGTGCGAATAATGAAATTCATGCAAAACAGGTCGCAGCTCAAGCTCTAACCTTTTCATTTATAGCATCCATTATTCTTGGTATTATCGGGGCCATCTTTACACCAGCAATTGTATCACTATTAGGTGCAACGGATATGGTGTTAGAAAATGGTATCACCTATCTTAGACTCATGATGTTAGGATTACCAACCGTCTTTTTATTTTTTACATTCAATTCAATCAAACAGGCTCAAGGTGATACTTTTTCACCAATGCTTTTTTCTATATTGTCGGTCACGCTTAATATTATTTTAGATCCAATCTTTATGATTGTCTTTGATATGGGTATTGCAGGTGCTGCAATTGCAACCATACTGTCGAGAGGTTTATTTATAACTTTTGCGATCGCTTCTTTATTCAAAGAAAACAAACGTCATATGAAATTGGATTATCATCATCTTAAACTGGATAAAACGATCATTACACATATTTTTAAGATTGGCTTTCCAGCCTCAATTAGTAGTGTGATGTCATCATTTGGATTTGGCGTTCTCAATAGATTTGTTATAGGATTTGGAGTTTCAACATTAACGGCTTTCGGTATTGGCAATAGAATTACAGGTTTGATCTTAATGCCTGCAATGGGTATCGGTAGCGCACTCGGTGCAATCGTTGGTACCAATCTTGGAGCCAACAATCTAACAAGAGCCAAACAGTCTGTTAAGGTAAGTTTCTTACTGTCATCCGCTATTTTAATAGCTGGTGGTGCGGTCATATTTATCTTTGCAGAGAATATCGTATTACAATTTAATAACGTGCCTGAAATTGTTGATCAAGCGACCTGGTATCTTAAACTGATTATCGCAACGATTCCTTTGATGGCAGCCTTCTCTGTACTAAATGGTACCTTTATCGGATCAGGTCATACTGGTTTATCATTAATTATTTCTGCTGGAAGACTATGGGCTTTAAGAATACCTATGATTATTTTATTCAAACAATTTACAAATCTCGGTACAAACTCAGTTTGGTTTGCGATGATTATCAGTAACTTTGTTATTTGTATCATCGGATATATTATTTATAAATCAGGCGTCTGGGAAACTAAAATCGTCAAAGAACCTAAAGTTAAAGTCGCATAAGAAAAGCATCATTTTCAAAGTGAAAATGATGCTTTTATATTATAGTGGTAAACCATGTGTTACTGCAGACCAGAAAATGAATAAACCACCAATACCAATTAAGATATTAAGCACGCCTGCCACCTTTATAAAGCTTGGTTTGATGCCTGATAAAGCAATAACCAACGCACCCATTAGTAATATGATTAAGAACAACACAATACCTAATGGCCAAATTAAGCCTAATTTAAATGCAATAACGGTTAATAACGCGGTTATGACGCCTGTCGCCCCACAGAAGTTAGCCAACATTTTTTTATCACCACCATGTCTAAAGTGATTTGATGCTACCAACCAGAAGAATCCATAAAGTCCAAATACGGTTGCTAAGAATGTAGAATTTTCTCCTGCAAAGCCAAATATCGACATCATAAACGCTGTTAATACTTGAGCGACACCTCCAAACCAAAATGCTACATAAGAAACTTCTTTTGAGATTTCAGTGTGGTCGCCACCTTTAACTCCAATACCCAATTGTTCTAAACCAAAGACAAATACTGTCACAACAAGTCCAAACACACCTATTGCTTCTGGATTAAATGCTTGCATAATTACTCCTTTCAAAAAAAAATAACGACAAAAAACGATGTTCGTTTTTGTCGTTTAGACCCCATTATTAGAAAAGTGGTTGCTTTTCACATAGAACCTTGACGTTGTTTATAGTATAAACTATAGAATTCTAAAATAAAAGTAAAATTGTTATTTAATTCACAGCACTATTTTTTTTCATTAAAATTAATCCAAGTACTATACAAAACAAACCGACTAGACCTATGGCAACATAAGAATTCACAGGATGTTTACTCGCTAAAAATACAGCCGTCGGACCATCTGCTCCACCAATAATACCAACTGCACTGGCTTCTTTTGAAGGTATAAAATAGGTTCCAAAGATTCCAATAATAGCTATCACTAAAATTATTTTTTTCATGAGTTTTCCTTTATATCATTCCAGAATGCAATTTGATTACGACCTCTATCCTTGGCTTTATAGAGCGCATTGTCAGCATTATGAATAATTTGTTCCATTGATGCATCATTTTCAGGTATCAATGAATACCCTCCAATGGTTATCGAAATGATATCTTCAATAGGTGAATAAGTATGTTCTATGGCATGTTCACTTATATTAGAAGTCATCTCTTCGGCTACTAAATAAGCTCCATCATAATCTATATTGGTCATCACAGCAACGAACTCATCCCCACCATATCTTGCAACAAAATCAATCTCTCTTTTTAAAGCTTTCTTCAATAAACTTGCCACTAAGAATAAACACTTATCCCCTTCGACATGTCCATAATTATCATTGTATTCCTTAAAGAAATCAATATCGATTATCAGAAGTGCAATGTTTTGATGTTGTCTTTTTGCACGATTTAATTCTCTTGTAAAGTAATCCACAAAACTTCGTCTGTTTGGAATATTTGTCAGTGCATCAATATATGACATATGTGATAATTTTTCATTTAAAATTTCTAATTTATGTTGTGTTTTAATTCTTCTTTTAATCTCAAGAGACAACTTCTCAGATTCCTGAGAATTTTTAATGGCAATGGCAATATGTGATGCCAATGCTTTTAGCATATTGAACTGATATTCCTTATAGGCATTTTTATTGACACTCTGTACAGTAATTGCACCAACAACATGTTCTCCTGTCATCAAAGGCACAAGAATTAAAGATTGTGAACCATGTCCTATATCGTTTTTATTCATATCCTTTTTATATTTAGCATGTTCAGCGAAATAATCATTTGATAATATTGGTTTTTTATTTCGAAGAACCCACGCGCCATTACTGTTTTCATCACTCAGCTTAATATCGCCTACCGTAAATGGTTTCCCATATTCTAAGAACAAATCTGTACCAATGGTTTCAGTATCGCTGTTAAAAATAAAAATTCCAAAAAGTGTTGCATCCATCAGTTTGTTAACATTCTCATATAATAAATATAATATCTTTTTTATGTCTAAAGTCGATGTAATATCTTGACTGATATTATTAATTGTATTCATATCTTCATAAAGCTTGTGTATTTCTTCAGATTTCTTCCTAAGTTCTACATTCTTTAATCTGTAAATTTCTTTTTCATGCATGGCTTTTTCAATATTGATTTGAGCAGAAATGTTTTTTTGATGCTCTTCTTCAATATCTTTTTCATAAGTAGAACGTGTTTCTGCATACAGCTTATAATAAACCAATGCTTCACTATACTGCTTTTGTACCTCATAAATCTGAGCTGCATAAAGTGCTATATCACCAATTTCTCTCTTGCTTGATAATAATTTACTAAGATCCATTGCATCTTCTACATATTCTAAAGCTTCAGCATATAATTTGTCTTCTACCAATAATTCAATCATAATTTCATAAGCTAAAATCAAATTATTACGCTCATGTAACCGTCTCATGATATTAATTGATAACAACAATTCAGATTTTGCTTTATCTTTATCGTTCAGTACTTTATACACTCTTCCCAAAGTGAAATGTGCAATACCTATACCAACATAATCTTCGTAATTTGAAAAATGATTGATTGCAGTTTTAATTTGATTAAGTGATTGGTCATATTTCCCCTGCTTGAGATAGACTTCTCCTATATTTAATTGAGTGACACCAATTAATGATATTACTTCATATTGTATCGCCATATCCAAACTCAATTGAAAATAATTATATGCTTCATCAAGCACATCTAACTCGTTATAAATATCCCCAATATTATTTAAAATTTTTGCTTCTGTCTGAAAATCCTTTTCTGACCTTGCGTAAGTTAATCCTTTCATAAAGTATTCAAGGGCTTTATCATAATTGTTCATCTTAAAATAAACGCCACCTAATAAATTACAACCTACTGTTTTCCACTTCATAAAATTGTTTTTCCCGGCAAGTGTCATTAGTTCTTCTGACTTCACTAATGCTTCTGGAATTCTGCTCATAAAAAGTAAAGCTTTGGTTTCTATACTCAAGGCTTCAGCTTTATTTTCTTTAGTTTCTAAAATATCAGATAGTTCTAAAATCAAATCATAAGCTTTTAATGGATCGCTTCTGAGAATACTATCCGCGTACTCTAATTGTTTCAGCATACAACGACTCCCTTTTCTTACCTATATAATACCACGTACTTATGATGTTTATCCAATAAACAATCAAATTGTTAAGAATTTTGCTTAAAAAAATCCCTTTGTGGTAAAATTAATTAAGAGAGAGGTGTTCCTATGGCAGTACAACGGTATTCTAGAAATGAAATGCAAGCAATAATCAGCAATATACTACGAACAGACGTCACATTATTACCTATTGGAAATCACGAACTTAGAAGGCATTTAGTTTATAAAGTGAAGACCATTGATGGCGATTTTGTTTTTAAATATTATTATCAAGATACATATGGCGGTCGAGAAGTATCTACACTTAGACTCCTAGGAAAAACAGATATAAAACATGCTCGACTCATTGATTCTGGCACCTTTGGGGAAGAACGCGAATGGTTGATGATGGAATTATTAGAAGGCATGCCTATGGATAAAATCATGCATCATATTCCAGAAGAACAACTGATTGAGATTTATACAGATATGGGACGAGAACTTGCAAAATTACACGAAATAAAGTTATTTGACTCATTTGGAAGTTTAAGTGAAAATTTATCATTTGTTCAGCCTTATTCGAGTTTTAAAAAGGCATTCATGGATAGCAATATGTATTGTTTTAATAAAATTAACGAATCTGATTTAGAGTCAAAAGACTATTTAATGCATGCAATCAATAAAATAGAAAATAATCTCGATTTGCTCGATCATGTGACTGAGCCGCGGCTCACTCATTTTGATTTTTCTCCAAGAAATATCTTTATTAGTAAGAAAAACAATACAAGATACCTTAAAGCAGTTCTTGATTTTGAACTCTGTAGACCATGGGATAAGAATGCTGATTTTACACATTTGATCTTAAGAGATTTTCCTGAAAACAGTAAGTATGAAGAAGCATTTTTTGATGGTTATCGAGAATTTTCTGTTTTGGATGGAAATTTTCATAAAACGATTGATTTATATATGTTAACCCTTTGTGTCAATGTATGTTCTTGGGCAAAAGACATTGCGCCATCCTATTATGACTTAGCTTACAATAAACTAATAAAGCTTTTAACAGAATCCAAAAATCTAAAATAAAGACACGATTAAATCGTGTCTTTAAATGCGTCCTTCATTTTCTTTAATCTCTCTAATTCATTTCTTAAAAAATCTGTTGGTTTATAGTTGATATCATATGTCATATGTTCCCCAACATCTGGTATCCGCGGTATAATCATCACTTCTTTAAGATGTTCTATGCTTAAACTTCTATTGTTAATCTCGGAATAAACCTTTTCAATTTCTGATAATATGTGCATCGCATTTTCTAAACACGCCAATGACAAATTATATAAATCTATCTTCGATACACCTTTTATGTACTTTGGATAAACAAAAGGCAACATCAAATTCACAGAAGGTAAAAGAGCTTTTTCCGTATTAGAGGTTCTAAATAGTGAGTCCCCTCCAATAAAAGGATAAACATCTGCTTCATTAAACCACACTTTGATTTTTGGAATAAAATAAGCAGCCGAAAGAGACATACCTTGTTGTTCAAACAAGTCTCTACCTCTTTCAGACATAATACCTACAATTACTTGATTGACTGGAATTTCTTCTGATTTTAGATATTGGTCGATTGCCTTCAATCTATTGCCTTTGTCTACTATGTCATCAATTAAGATGAGCGGTCTATCAAAAGCCTTGAGTGCCTTAGATTGTTCTTCAATACTCAAATAACCTGGATAGGCTTTCACTTCATAATGCTCAACCGCTTCATTGTAATATCTTTCTGTATGAAATGATTTTGTTACCGTATTAGGCAGAAGCCACCTTTTAAAAATATCACCATAAGGCACACACATAAAAGGCCCTTTTTCATCACCTTCATGAATGGTAACACCATTTGTCGATGTGATCATTCTGATTAAGTGATTATAAAGCATGGATCTATCAAAAGATAAAACCAGTGATCCTGGATATAGAGATACAACTGCTTGTTGTAGGTTTGTTCTGACCAGTTTAATCGTCTCTCTAATGTCATCATGCTGTCTATAAGCAGCTTTCATACGCGTTGTACCATCTAAATTAATGACAACTGGTGAAGCCATATCCACTGCATATAATAGTTTTTTTGTATAAGTACAAGCATGCTCTTCAAACCCACTACGAATCAATACACCTCTAATATCTTTGGAAATATCGTTTTGATGATGACATTTAATCACGGCATAGTCATACCCTTCTTTTATAACATTCATGAGTGTTTCAGTTAAGATAATCTGATCAAGAGCATGTACTTTTTGGTAAGGCTTCATGACTATTTCATCTAGAATAATAATTTTCTCACGCTTCTTATCTGCAATATCTTTTAAAATATCCAAACTCTTTATTTCATCAAATAAATGTTTTGGAGATGCTTTTGAATACACTGAAAACGCAATGATTTCGTTTATAGACTCATCTCGTATCAATAATATATGCCGTTCTAAAATCAACGACTTATCTAAATCACCAGCATAGGTACCATCTCTAAGATGTTTTATTCTTTCAAAATCAACATCAAATTTTAGGCATAGACTTTCTAAATCATCCACTTTTTTTAGGGTCAAGACTTCAATACTCAAATCATTTAATGAGACAATTGATTTAAACTCAGGTTCATTTTTATACAAACTATGGGATTTGATAAAATGCGTTGCTAAATCATCAATCACATCATAAGCATCCCAATTGTTATCAATATTCCTTCTAATCTGAGCCACATCAATCATTTCATACTTATATTCAAGTGGTCTGATAATCACATCCGATTTCATACATGAAACACGTTCTTTTATTAATTCTTTTACTGTAACAGAATGTTTTATACTTTCTCTTTTGTATATAATATGTGGAAACTCATAAATTGGATTAGATTCATCTTCATAAAGTGTATCATTTACGAGAGCTTCTTCACCAATAATCAAATAGACTTCTTGGTTAACAAATATATCCCTTAACTTTTGATGATCTTCATATCGTCTTAAATTAATAGGCATTCGTTGTGGAAATGTATGTATCGACATTTGGTCTGAGATGGACATTTCAATAATTTCTCTTCTCATTAATGACGGTTGTGTTCTCCGTCTCCACTGAAATTCAGAAATGCCTATAAAAACTTCAAAATCTTGATTCTTAGCATCTACTGCAGCCGATTTTTGTCCTAATGAAAATGGATCAAATGTACCACTATAGAAAGCTACTTTCTGAGCTCTCTCAAATATCATTTCACCTTTATAAAAACTATAGTCGGTTATAAAGTGATAGATATAATGTAAACCAACTGTGTAATTGAATAAATCAAGTGATGCATATCTGTGATTATCCACTAAAAATACATGAAGCTTTTTATATAGCTTTTTAAAAATAGAAAATCGACTCTCTAGTGATAACTCACCATTTCCAATAATATCTTTTGAAATGACATTAAAAGCCATCTGAGCAGTTAATTTATTTCCAGAATAAAACCCCTTAAATACACACCCCAACAAGGCCTCCAAAGAATCTTCCTGTCCAAGTTGTAACCATTTAGCAATCATAGCACCAATGGTATTTAGGAGGAGTACCCTTACATTTATTCCGGCATTTGATATTTTATAATTGATATCATTTAATATCTCATGATATTCTTTAACCTCTAAAGTTGGTATTAATTGACCTAAAAAGTTTGGAATATAACGCGTAAAGCCGTACCCTTCTATTTCTAAAGCACGAATCAGTTCAATAACAATATCATTTTTTTGTTCAGAGCTTAATCGTTCAAATAACAGCACTAAATAATGACCAGCTTTATTTCTAACCGATTCATAAGCACTTACTTTTAATATATTACAAAAATGCATCGCTGTATAAAACCGTTCTTCATTGTCTTTATTAATAGAATGATTATAAAGCATTTCAATTTGAGCAATTTTAATAGTTTTCGGTGTAGCTGATTTTAAATTACTTAAAAACATTTCAGATTTATTTGCTTCAATCAAAATTGTGTTCTTGATATCATATAGAGTTAACAAGGGTTCTAATAAGTACATCTCAACAAGATCTTCTGATTGTGTCAAATGAATCAAATCCCGAGATTTAATTAAGTTTGATATTTCATCTGAAAGTGGACCCTTCAAAAGATTTTTAAGCTGAGCATAAGCCATCATTTTTATTTCATCAGTCTGTTCCAAATGACTTACTATAAAATTAACAAGACAACTTAATTTTTCTGTTACAAGGTTTCCAGATGGTAGCATTGGCATAATTTCAAGTAAAAACATCACACCATATTCATCTGTCTGCTGTTCATAATACGACAGTAACATTTCTGTTAATACTTCTTTGAACTCATCATCTGCACGCTCATAAAGAGCTTCTAACACATAATAGTAACTCGAAACTTGGCGCATCCTTTTAACGGGTGTCATTCTAATATCATGATAGATAAACTGATGTATCAAGGCATTTATTTTGTTGAATTTGGTTTCTACTGTATAGCTAATTTTAGCTCTTTCAGGTAATTCTTTTGTGTAATTTTCATCGTAATCACCAATAAGCTTGCCAATTAGATAACTAGATTCCTTTCTAACATCTTCTTCTGAGTGAATAATATAATCTAACAGAAAATCTATAGTAATCATCTTTTGTTCTGGTGTCAAATACGTTGAATACTCTTCGAAAATGAATAAGTAACGTCTGAACATCTGAATATCTTTTTCGTTTTTTGCTTCCTGTATGATTTCATTTAATGAATTCACGTGACGAAGGCGGTGCATCAATGCCACACTTTTTTCTATGGCCATATGTTTTAAATGATCCACAACATCCATTCCCTGTTGTAAAGCGCTGAAATGTTCTATAGTTTGGACTGAAGTCAGAATCTCCTTCAAAGGCATACCAGTGTAATTCTCTACTGTTATATGAACGCCTAGATCCTCAAGGTATTCTGAGAAGTTCTTAAGCTTTTTATAGACTCTTTCATACCTAACTTTTTTCTTTCCATCCACATTATCTAATTTATCTAAAATAACTTCAAAGGCTTCATCTACAGATAAAAACTTCATTTTGAATAAACCCTGTTTATTTTTTGAACGCTTCACACAAAAATCTGAATATATT
>JABXKX010000615.1 GCA_013619035.1 Peptostreptococcaceae bacterium | reverse complement strand
ACCGCAAACTCTAATGATTCTTTAATAAAAATTGAAATCAATAATATTAGTAATGAAAAAGCAATATTCAATGACAATAAAAAATCAAGCACACCTAAAGGAACTGGTATGATGATCAATAATATGATACCGATTACAAAAATCGAAATAAATATATCACTAAATTTCATTTTAAACCCCATTATTTCTTATCTTTAAGACTATATACATAAGCCAGCACTTCTGCGACGGCTTGATATAATTCAACTGGAATAAAATCTCCGACTTCAGCCCCACTAAATAAGGCTCTCGCAAGAGGTTTATTTTCAACGATGGTTACATCATTTTCCGTTGCAATCCTTTTAATGTTTTGAGCAATAAGGTTCTGTCCTTTTGCTACAACTCGAGGAGATCCCCCCTCATTCATATTATAAACAACAGCGACTGCATAATGTGTTGGATTGGTAATAACAACATCAGCATCTGGCACATCTTGCATCATACGGCTCATTGCCATTGCCCGCTGCTTTTCACGAATTTTCCCTTTTAACATCGGGTCACCTTCGCTTTGTTTGTATTCATCTTTAATTTCTTTTTTTGACATTTTTAAATCTTTATTATGTTGCCACCTTTTGAAAGCTAAATCTGCAAATGATACAATTAATAAAAAGATTGCACTTCTTAATGTTACTGCTACAATAAAGTCCCACATCAACACTACAAATTCCATAATATCTAACCGATAACATCCAATAATGGTATCAATTCTATCTATTAAATAATCATAAACTAAATAAACCAGTATTGTGCCCTTAGCTACAGCTTTTGCTAATTCAACCAATGATTTCATTGAGAACAGTCGTTTGAATCCACTGATAGGACTTAGTTTATTGAGTTTTGGTTTAATCGCTTCTAAACTGAACATAACTCCAATTTGCATATAGGATGCTAGAACGCCAGTTACTAAAGCAGCTACTAGTATTGGTGCAATGATAAGAATACTTCTAAATAAGATCTCACCGAATAAATTATTTAAGTTAACTGGATTATAAAGTGCATCTACATTTGTTATTTGATTGCTAACAATATAGTAAATCGTTACAAATTGATTGGTGAACCAATCACTGGTTACTTGTATTGTCAATACAACAACAATCATAATCAAAGCCCCACCCACATCTTTGCTTTGAGCGACTTGACCTTTTTTTCTTGCATCTCTTTTTTTCTTAGGTGTTGCCTCTTCAGTTTTTTCTTCAGCGAAGAATTGAAGATTAAATTGTTCAATGATCATAATTACATTCCAATCAATCTATAAATATATTTCATCATTTCTTCAAATATAGCAATAATTAAATCCGGATAACTGCCGATTACAACTGAAAACAAGAAAAGACCTATTAAAATTTTTAACGGCATACCAATTAAGAAGACATTCATACCTGGCATTGCTTTTGAAAGTAAACCCAACAATATATTGGCGATTAAAACCGTTAAGATAAACGGAGCAGCCATTTTAAAACCCATTACAAAGGAATAGGATAAAACATCTACATAATCATAAACAATCAACGCCAACAGTGGATTTGATCCTATCGGAAATGTTTTATAGCTATCAACAATGGCTATAATTAATTTATGATGGAAATTAGTAATAATAAAAATCATCAATGCAAATATGTAATATATATTTGCCGAAACTGGCAATTGTGATTCATCTTGCGCACTAATAACTGACACCATGGCAAAACCAATATTTCTATCAACTAAAGATCCTGCAAGGTAAAACGTGTTTATCATAATAAGAGTGACTAAACCCATTGCAAAACCAACCATCGTTTCAATTATAATATATTGTCCGAACTGTAGAAAGGTATCAATTTCTAAACTGAAACTTTCATACTGTAAAGGCACTAAAATAAGAGAAATAAAAAAAACGAATCCCACTTTGGTCATTACAGGAGTGTTTTTAGCCCCAAAAATAGGAACAACACTAAACATTGCTGCTATTCTAGAAAAAACCAAAATGACAACTAATATATAATCATAAAAAAACATGAGTCACCTATGAAATCACATTACCAATTTGATTAAAAATTGATAATGTGAACTCTACTAAAGTCGTTAATAACCACGGACCTGCAAGCATCAAAACAAGAAATATCGCTAATACTTTGGGTACAAACGATAAGGTTTGCTCTTGGATTTGGGTTGTGGCTTGAAAAACGGAAATTACAAGACCTACTATAAGTGCTGACAATAGCATAGGTGCCGATAATATTAAAATATGAAAAATCGCATCTCTAAATATATCTGAAACCATAACACTAGACATTTTTCACCGTCACTTTATCGTCCTAAGTAGTTGCTCTACTAGTAAATGCCAACCATCTACCATAATAAATAATAGTATTTTAAATGGTAATGAAATCATTACCGGTGGTAACATCATCATACCCAAAGACATCAAGGTACTCGCCACTACCATATCTATAACAATAAATGGTATGAACAGCAAGAAGCCTATTTGGAAACCCGTTTTAAGTTCACTAATTATAAATGCAGGTATCACGGTTGTTAATGGGATATCATTTGCAGTTTCATACTGCACACCACCTGACATATCAACAAATAAAGCCAAATCTTCGGTTCTAACTTGCCTCAACATAAATCCTTTGAGAGGTTTTACGGCATTGTCAAGAGCTTCTTCCTGACTTATTTCTTGATTAACATAAGGTGTATATGCATTATCAATGACATCAGAAAAAACAGGTGCCATCACAAAGAACGTCATAAATAGAGCTAACGCAATGAGTACCTGATTCGGGGGTGTCGATTGTAATGATATCGCTTTTCTTAAAAAAGAAAAAACGATTATAAACCTAGTAAATGACGTCATCATAACTAATATTGATGGCGCCAAAGATAGAATTGTTATAAGTACTAGTATCTGAATACTAGAAGCTGCATTGTCCGTTCCTTGTCCAAAGTTTAATTCCAGAGAAGGAATAATAACATCACCAGGTTCTGTAGCAAATACCATGGAAGATGTAAAAAACATCTGAAGCAATAGGACAAATATAACTAAAATTATTTTTCTTTTATTTTTTTTTATGTACACCATATTATCGATCCTTGTTAGTTTTGACTTTTTCAAGTAAATCTGAAAATTTCGTTTGATTAGTTTCTGCTTCGTTTGGTGTAAAATTTTCGAGTTTATCCATCAATTTCATACCTGTTTTATCGTAAGACATTAGATAGTAAACTTCTCCAACTAAAACAATCATCAGAATTTTATCTGCTGATAAGTAAAAGCGTTCTACTACATGAATATTTCTACCCTTGCCTCCAGACAACTTTGATTTTTTTAAAATCACTGTAGTCACATAAGCAAGGGCAATAAACATAGCCAATGATAATATAACAAGAAAATAACTTGAGTCGAATGTAGGTGTTACAATAGCACAAGAAATCGACATCTCAACTCCTTAATACTATCCTATTACCTTTTTAACAGCTTCAACAACACGATCAGCTTGGAAAGGTTTTACTATAAAGTCTCTTGCTCCAGCTTGTATAGATTCAATTACCATTGCTTGTTGTCCCATCGCTGAACACATGATAATTTTAGCATTCGCATCGAATTTCTTTATTTCTTTTACGGCTTGGATACCGTCTACCTCAGGCATAGTAATGTCCATAATGACCAAATCCGGATTTAATTCTTTATATTTTTCTATTGCCTTTTGTCCATTCTCAGCTTCACCAAGAATCTCATAACCATTTTTTGATAATACATCCTTGATCATCATTCTCATAAAAGCTGCGTCATCAACAACTAATATACCATTAGCCATAATATTTCCTCCTTTAAACTATATGTTGCTCAATCTTTGTTCAGGTACTATAATATCTGTAATTTTAATACCATAATTTTCATCAACTACTACTACTTCACCTGTTGCAATTTTCTTACCGTTAGCAAGTATATCTAATGCTTCACCAACTAATTTATCCAGTTCTATGACTGAGCCAGGTGCAAAATCTAAAATCTCGCTAATTCGTTTTCTAGTACGCCCAAGTTCAACAGTAATTTCCAGTGGTACATCTTTAATAATACTAATATTATTATTATACCCTGAAATCGCTCCATTTTCATCAAAAGATTCAAATTGAACGGGTTGTGCATTTACTTGTTGCATTGGTGGTTGTTGATATTGTGGTGGTGCTTGCTGATACTGTTGTGGCGCTTGTTGGTATTGTTGTGGCGCCTGTTGGTATTGTTGCGGCGCCTGTTGGTATTGTTGCGGCGCTTGTTGATATTGCTGCCCCATAGGTTGTTGCATCGGAGGCGCTTGTTGAATTGGCTGTTGAGCCGGTTGTTGCACGGGCTCAGGGACCTGAGTTTCAACCACAGGTTCTGGTATTATTTCTGGTTCCGGTTCTGGTTCGTTTCCTTTATTCAATAAATTCTCAACCAACTGCTTAGCGACATCAATAGGCATTACTTGATTTATTTGACTATCAATTAAATCCCCTACAGTCATTCGAAACGCTATTCTTACAACATTACTATCCGAACTTATACCCACATCTTCAAAGTTTGAATCTTTCAAACTATTAAATTGAGGTTCGGGTGGCGAGATATCAACTTTTTCACCTAACATTTCAGACAACGAAGTTGAAGACGAACCAATCATTTGGTTCATGGCTTCACCAATAGCACTTAAATGTAGATCTGTTAATTCATCAGATACATTTGTACCATCTCCACCCATCATTAGGTCTGTAATAATTTTAACATCTGCTTCTTGTAGTATCAAGATATTTATACCTTCGATACCTTCTTTATATCTCACAGTAATTGTAACACACGGGTCATCATAATCACTGATTAATTCCTCGTAAGTTATAATATTAACTTTAGGTGTAGTAATTGTTACTTTTTGCCCCAACAATGTAAACAAAGTTGTTGCTGCAGTCCCCATACTTATATTACCAACTTCACCTAACGCATCTATTTCTTCTGGAGTTAGATTGTCATCACTACCACTCGAATCATCATCTCCACCACTTAATAAAGCATCTATTTCCTCTTGCGAAAGCATATCAACCATCTAAGTCATCTCCTTCCTCGAAAATTTCTGTAATTCTAACGGCTAAATTACTATTTTTTTTGCCTGGTAATCCTTTAAATTTCACTTGTTCGCCAACTCTTACAGTTAATTCCTGCGACACTTTTTTATCAAGCACAATAACATCTCCACGTCCTAGCGCCAACATTTCTCCAACCGTGATAAAACTATTACCCAGTTCAACTTTCATGTCAACTTTAGTTTTTTGTACTTGTTTCTCTAAAGCATCACGTTCTTCATCTGATAAGTTCTTCTTACCTGTTTGAGTAAACCATAATTTAGAACTTAAATTCGGTAATATAGGCTCCAATACATTATGTGGATAACACAAGTTAATCATACCCTCGGTTTCACCAATTTTTAAATTCAGTGTAATCAGTGCAACCGATTCTGAAGGCGAAATAACTTGAGCAAATTGTGAGTTTGTTTCTATTGTATCTAACTTAGGTCTTAATTCTATAATATTACCCCAAGGTTCTTTTAATAAATTAATAAACTTCATAATGATGGTTCTTATGAGTGTCATCTCAATTTCAGTTAAACTTCTCTTTTCAGCTAGTCCGCCGGATGCAGTACCACCCAACACTCTTTCGATCATTGTAAATGCAACGTCAGAAGAAAAGTCCAGTATCATTTGACCTTCTAATGGAGAAAAATCTATAATTCCAAGAATAGCTGGATTAGAAATTGCATTTGCAAATTCACTATAAATTAAACTTTCTGCATTTAATACTTCTATCTCAATAAATGTTCTGAGGTAACCTGAAAGAAAGTTATTTAAAAGTCTTGAGAAATTCTCGTGAATAACTTCTAAAGTTCTTAGATGTTCTTTGGCAAATTTGTCCGGTCTTAAGAAGTCATATTTTCGAACACGTTTTTCTTTTTTATCTTCTTGTATCTCTGCGACATCAACATCACCAGAGTTCAAAGCGGATAGTAGATCATCTATTTCACTTTGGGACATAACATCTGACATTTACCTCACCACCTTTCTTTATGTAACTTTTATTGAATAATAAACTGTGTTAACAATACCCTTTTAAGATTATCAGAATCAGTTTCCAACAACTCTATCAATTCTTCTAAGATTTCTTCTTTTATTCTTTCTTTACCATTTTTTCTGTTAACGGTATCTAAAGTTTTATCTCTGAAGTAACCGTTTAAGAAATCAACAATGTCATCTTCTCTTTTAGGAAGTGTTTCTGTATAATCCTCGTTTGTATATACTATAGTCATCTGCAATTTCAATATTTTATAAGTACCGTCTTCATCGCCAACAGGAATATTCGTATACATTTCTGGTAATTGATATTTGATTTCCTCAAGTTCCTCTACCTTATCTTCACCATTCCCGTTAATTACAAATACAAATACTAAAACTGCTGCGATAATGAGCACTAAAGCTATACCACCAAACATTATAATTTTTTTCATCTTTACTCCCCTTCATCCGTTTTTGATTCTTCTGTTATGCCTTCAGGTATTGTAGTACCTAAATCTATATTTTCTACTATAATTTCTACACGTCGATTGGCAGCACGACCTTCGGGTGTATCGTTGGTCTCAAGAGGTTTCATATCAGCATATCCAGATATCGCTAAATGCTCTTCCGGAAAGTCCAATTCATCTCTAAAGTATCTTAACACACTAGTCGCACGACTCGCTGACAATTCCCAGTTAGATGGAAATCTAATGGTATTGATTGGCACATTATCTGTATGTCCTTCGATTCGGAAATCACTCATGCTGAAAATATCACCCTGTAGCGTTTCACCTAGAATATTTAATATGCCTAAAGCATCAGGTTTAATATCTGCTTTTGCGGGATCAAAGAGAACGTTATCTTTTAGTTTTATGATAAGTTTTGTATCGACAATGTCAAATTCTACCACGTCAATTAAGTCTCTTCCAGATAACTCTTCTTCTAACTTCTCAGTCATTTCTCTAAGGATTTCTTGAACAATCTCTAATTCTTCAGGTGTAGTTGTTTCAGGAGTAGTATCTTTTTCAGGAGATGCATCAAATACCAGTTCATCCTCTGATAATGATTTACCACTTTCTAAAACACCTGCGGAACCTTGAAATGATTTCATTACTGCATCAAATTTCTGCGCATCAATTTCAGAGAACGCAAAGAGTAGTACAAAGAAACACATCAGAAGTGTTACCAAGTCTCCATAGGTGGTCATCCATTCGGGTGCCCCAGCTTTACATTCTTCTGGTTTTCTATCCATTTTCAGCACCCTCTTCTTGAGTTCCGATAGATTTTCTTATTGCTGGAGATAAAAATGCTTTCAGTTTTTCTTCGATTATTCTTGGGTTTTCACCCGCTTGGATTGACAATAAACCTTCAATCATAACCTGCTTTACAAGTGCTTCTTCATCACTCTTAATCTTTAACTTACCCGCTATTGGTATAAAAAAGAGATTGGCAAATAATGAACCGTAAAATGTTGTTAACAACGCTACGGCCATTGACGGACCGATGGAAGCTGGATCCGATAAGTTTTGTAACATGGCAACAAGACCAACTAAGGTACCAATCATACCAAATGCAGGCATCAAGGCACCAAGAGCTTCAAAAATACCTCTTGCTCTTCCATGTCGATCTAACATATTGACCAATTCAGTTTCTAATATATTCTTAACCATTTCTGGATCTGTACCATCCACGATTAACATAACGCCTTTTTTTAGAAATTCGTCATTTACTTCATCTACAGCTTCTTCTAAAGCAAGAAGACCTTCTCTTCTAGCAACATTAGCAAGTTCAATAACTTTATCTATAATTTGACCTGTATTAAATTCTGGGTTTTTCAAAGCCTTTCCAAAGACTTTACCAGCTCCAAGCATGTCAGCCAATGGATATTGTACAAACGTTGCTGAAATTCCACCACCGATAACGATCAAAATAGATCCTGTATCGATAAATGACATAATTGGTGTACCACCACTGACGATACCAAATATAACTAGACCCATACCTGCTATAGCACCAGCTATTAAACCTATATCCATTACTACTCTCCCTTAACTATATGACTTAAATCTCCAAGATAAATGCTTCTTCTAAAATGTGTAATTTGCTGTATCAAGTCATCGATACTTTCTTTAACAACTAGCTTTTTGTCTGTACTCAAAGTAATAACTGTATCAGGTGTTTCTTCCATAAATTCTATTAAATCATCATTTAAGAAAAATACACTGCCATTTAATCTGGTTACTCTAATCATTATTCTTCTCTCTTAATTATACTATAATTTAGAACCTAAGAACAGTAGTTGTCAACAAAATGACAACTACTTTTTAGTTCAATTTCTAAATACTGGTTATATTCACCTATTTTTATATATATCCCAAACAAAAGGTTGGAAACACTATTCTTTTACTAGGCTATATTACGAATTATCTCTTTAGGTTAACCAATTCTTGAAGCATCTCATCAGTTGTAGTAATAACTCTTGAACAAGCTTGGAAACCTCTTTGAGTAGTAATCATATCTGTAAATTCTTGTGATAAGTCAACATTTGACATTTCTAAAGCACCAGGTGCCAATTGACCGAAACTACCTGTTCCCGGCACACCGAATTTTGGCGTACCAGAGTTTGGTGTATTTGTAAATAAGTTTCCACCAATTTTCATCAAACCAGGTGCGTTATCAAAATCTGCTAAACCTAAGGTAGCTATAGTCCCTCTTTCTCCATTTGTATATGTTCCGAAAACTTCTCCTGAAGAAGAAATTGCGAATGAATCAAGAGCGCCAGCAGAATTACCATCTACTGGAGTTGCCTTCATATCAGTAGTTTGTGCATAATGAGTGATTCCTGAAAAAGTATCCTTATCAAGTTGAATCTCTACAGGTGCAGCACCAGCAACGTCAATCTTAAATAAAGCATCAGCAGGCGGTACATCTGTTCCAACTCCCGTTTTTACAGAGTCTGGCGTAACAGCAGTATTGGGAGCTGTGAAGTTGAAGTCAGCATCGGCTAAAGTTACAAATCTTTTAAAGTTACCTTCGAAATCAAACTCTGCATACTTAGCTGTAGCTGTTGTTTGAGTACCGCTCGGATCTAAAGCACCTATAGTTGTTGCGCCATCAGCACTAAACGATACTTGTCTGTAAGATCTCACATCAGCTTCTGCTGTTCCAGCAGGTGTAGAAAACTTTTGACCAAACTTAACCGTCACAACAGATTTATTTCCTACTGAGTCATAGACATCCGTAGTTGTTGTGTAAATTTCATTATTTGTTCCAAAATCTTCAGTTTCATCATAATTGAAATTAAGATTCGCTGTAAGTTCTATTTCACTTGTCGGCGTAGCTTCTATAGTGTCTGACTTGTTGATTCGCACAGCCTTTCCATTTTCACCCAGAACTTTTAGACCACTCGGATTTACCAAGTAGCCCAACTTATCTAAAGAGAAGTTACCCGCTCTTGTATAAAATTTATTACTACCATCGTTATCAGTAGATACGACAAAGAACCCGTTTCCGTCGATCATAATATCGGTTGGATTACTTGTTATTTGTGTAGAACCTTTTGTATGTTGAACAGAAATCGCTGATAAACCAACACCTAAACCAACTTGTTGAGCATTAGTACCACCACGACCTTCTTGAGGAGCACCTGCTCCTTTGATTGTTTGAGAAAATACTTCTTGGAATGTTACTTTAGAACCTTTAAATCCTACAGTGTTTACATTCGCAATGTTGTTACCTATAATATCCATTTTTACCTGGTGTACTTGTAAACCTGAAACACCAGCGTACATTGATCTCATCATAATTTTGACCTCCTAGAGTATTACTGTGAGTGTGATTGATCATTAGGATCAATCACTAAGCTTCCATAAGGTCCAGCTTATACTATCACAGCGCCATCAATATTTGTAAATACATTTTCTTTTAACTGTTCATTTGCAGCTGCCGTTATAATCGTTTTATTCTTAATGTTGGCTACAAATGCTTTGTTGTCCATTAATATTAAAGCATCTTTGATACCTTTTTTATCTGCTTTTTCCATTGCTTGATCAATTTTCACCATATCCGCTTCTGATAAAGTAATATTTCTTTGGTCAAGTCTCGCTTGAGCATGTTTAGAAATTTTAACTTCTTGGTTTGAAGATTTAACTTTAGCTAAGACATCTTGAAATGATTGACCTTGGGGACGTTGATTCTGATTAATTTTTTGTTGTTGATTGGAATTTATCTTCGTTTTTTGAATCGCTTGATTCATATCAACTTTAGTCATCGTCTCACTCCCTATTCATAAGCTTCTACTGCTTTTTGTACATTCGCTGCATTTAACTTAATCAATTCATCCAATATTTGAGTGTTCAATTCATTCGTCATATCCGTTTTTTCAATTAAAGTTTGAATTTTCTCATCCGTTTCCGATGATCCAGAACCGTCTGAGATACCTTTTAACGCTTCGATAATCTCAACATTCTGTTCGACTTGTTTCGCAGCTGCTGTTGTCATCATACCCATTTGCTCCACTGATGTAAATTCAGCCATCTGTGATATCATTTGTTCGTTATCTAATGGTTCTAATGGATCTTGATGTGCAAGCTGTGTCATCATAAGTCTTAGAAAAGCATCTTTACCAAGTTGCTGATTTTCTAACTTCATTTTATTTTCTACATCTTTTGACAAAGTATCTAATACTGATTTGTTGGCATCGGTTAGTGTACCTATTACGCTCATTTTTCCACCTCCTATGCGAGATAATCGATTGCTTTCTCACCTACTAAGTTTTGTTTTGCTATTTTTTCTTCAATTTCTTCAAATGTTTCTAATTTGACTTGCTGTCTTTTATTTTGTGAAGAGCTTTGTTGTTCTTGTTCACCGGTGTTTTCTTTATTAACAGAAACATCTAATTCACCAATTTCGTAACCTTCATCTCTTAAAGCATTTTTTAAGTCATCTAAGTTTGATTCAATAATGCCTTTAACCGTTTGATTTTCGACTTGTATCTGTGCCAGTAAAGC